>CBDUXZ010000208.1:0-4555 GCA_965371325.1 uncultured bacterium
CCGGCTGCTGGCGGCCGTTGGTGCGGTAGCGGAAATCCTTGGCGATCTGATCCTGATATTCAAACTGGATTTGATCGTTGCCCCTGCCGGACAGGAAGTGTAGCTCGGTGCGAACATGCCACAGGAACTCGATGGAACGCTCGAACCCCTTGAGCTCCCGCTTGGTCATGACACCCTTGGCGATCAGTTCGGGCAGGTCGTTTACCTTGTATACCGTCTTGGCGATCCAGAGCGCCGTGTGATAGTCACGCAGTCCGCCCATTCCTTCCTTAAGATGAGGCTCCATCACAAATATGCTCCCGCCGTGCCGCTCGTGCCGTTTAGCGCTTTCTTCAAGCTTCGTGCGAATGAAGCTCTGGATGCTCTTTGACGAAACGTCTTTCCTGATGCGCTCCCGTAGCTCCTCGGCGATCGCTAAATCGCCGGCAACGAACCGGGTATCCATGATGGATGTGCGAACGATGAGATCCGCCCCGGCGAGGCGCACGCAATCGGCCACCGTGCGAACGGCGGAACCCACCTGAAGCCCTGCGTCCCAGAGAACGAGGAGCACCTGTTCGGTGATGCTCTCGACGTAACTATCGATCTTGTAAGGATAGAGAAACAGGATATCGATGTCGGAGAACGGCGCCATCTTGCCCCGGCCGTAGCCCCCCTGCGCGATGATGGCGAGGCGGCCCTCGAGCTGCGTGTATTTCGCGTAGAAGGAGGTCTTGGCGAGACTCATCAGAACCTGGAGGAGATGATCGATGAGCCGCGTATTCGCGTCCATGAGCCGGCTGCCGAGGTGCTCTTCCCGGTGCACGCGGCGCAGAAACTTGTCCTTCAGCTCGAGGAATTCCTTCGTGCGGGCGACGATCTCCTCATGGGGCCACACTTTCCCCTCGGGCGGGTTTTCAAATTCCGCCAAGGGCTTCAGGATGCCTGTCTCCCGATTCAGGATCCCGGTATCCGTCGTGTCCGTGGACATGGAGTGATCCCCGATAAATTTCATGCCCCATTCGCGGCGCGGCGGTAACCGGCGAAGGGGCGGCGTGCCTAGGATCCCGGCCGGAGTGATCGCACCGAAGGAAGATCATCCGAGGGGCTCTTGAGGGGTAACGGCCCTTCCTCGAGAAGAGGATGCGGATCATCTCGCTCCGCGGCGCTCCGGCCGGAACTCTCACTGTGGACAGGCGCCGGAATACCCCGCGCCTCCTCGTCATCGACGCTCTCCCGCTTCGCGCTCCCGGACCAGGGGGTCTTCGACGGGACGGGCGGTGCGCCGTCCGTGGGCGAACCGGGCAGATCCGCCGCCCGCGCCTGCGTCTCCACCGTCGCCGTGCCGCTCCTGGTCCTTCGCTTTCGGCCACCCTGAACGGCTCCCGGTGAGGGGAGCGGTCTGCCCGGACGCGAAGGGGGGATAACCGCGTCGAGCGAACCGTCGTTCATCGCCACATAGTGCGGAAAGCGCGCTTCCATTGCGATCATCCGTATGCGGGCCCTGCGCGCAGAATCGGTCTCCGCATATGCGCGGACTGCCCGCCGGTAAAGAAGATAGGCCCGCCGCGAATCATCGAGATTATAATAATGGATGTCCGCGAGTCGGACCAGGGCGTCACCGCCCCGGGAGCTCAGCGGGTAGGAGGCCAGTACGCGCTTGAAGGCCATAACGGCCGCGTCGAGATATTTTCGTTCCCGAAACAACCGGTGGCGCTGAAAGTTCACCTCACCGATCATGAAGGCCGCTTCGTCCGCATGGGCGCCGCCGGGATCCGTTTTCACGATCGCACTGAATTTTCGCTCGACATCGTCCCAGAGTTCGGGGTGGCGATGGCGATCGGGTCTTTGGCGGAGCGCCTTGAACTCGCTCCTGGCCCGGCCGTACTCCGCCGAGAGATCCACCGCCCGCCCTTCCCAGGCGTCCGAGGGCCCGGCCGCGACGGCCGCTCCCGACGAAACCGACAAGGCCGCAAACACGACGACGCCGAACATACACGCGCTCCCCTTGATCTTCACGGCTCCGACCCCTCCCCGCCCTCCCGCTTCTTATCCTCGTCGGCCGCCTGCTTGAGACGGTGGAGCAGGTTCAGCGCCTCCAGAGGGGAGAGTGTGTCGAGATCCGCAGCGCCTAGCGCTTCCCGCACCGGATCGGGCGGCGCGTCGGGGGGAGGCTCTTTACCCGGCCTTGCGGAAGCGCCGCTGAAAAGTCCCAGCTGGCCGCTTCGCCGCCTGGCGCCCGTGTGACCCGCGGCGAGCCGGGGGGACCCCCATTCATCGAACTCGCCGCCCTCGAGATTTTCGAGAACTTCCTTCGCCCGCCCGACAACGCCGTTCGGCAGCCCCGCCAGCCGCGCCACTTCGATGCCGTAGCTGTGGCTCGTCCCCCCCTCGAGCAGCTTTCGGAGGAAGATCACCCGGCCGTTCCACTCCTTGACTGCGATGTGGAAGTTGCGAACACGCGGCTTGGTCCGGGCCAGGTCGGTTAGCTCGTGGTAATGCGTGGCGAACAGCGTTCGTGCGCGCAACTCGTCATGGAGAAACTCCGCGATGGCCCACGCGATGCTGATCCCGTCGAAGGTGGAGGTGCCACGGCCGATCTCGTCAAGAACGACGAGGCTGCTGTCGGTAGCATGGTGAAGAATGTTCGCCGCTTCGATCATCTCCACCATGAAGGTGCTCTGGCCGCGCGAGAGGGCGTCAGAGGCGCCGACGCGCGTGAAGATCCGGTCCACGAGCCCGATGCGGGCCGACCTGGCCGGAACGAAGCTTCCCATCTGCGCCATGAGGACGATAAGCGCCACCTGGCGAAGCACGGTGGACTTCCCCGCCATGTTCGGGCCCGTGAGCACAAGAAGCTGATGGAGATCGTCGTCGAGGTGAAGATCGTTCGGCACGAAGCGCTCGCCGAGGTTGGCGCGTTCGATGACCGGGTGGCGCCCCGCTACAATGGTTATGACTTTGCTATCGTCCACCATCGGGCGGACGTACCGGTGGCTGTGGGCCACCTGGGCCAGCGCGGCGAGGGCGTCGAGCCGTGAAAGCGCGGAGGCGGTGGCCTGGATCCGGGTCGCCTCGTCCCGCACCCGTGTCTGTATCTCTTCGAAAATCTCCCGTTCGAGACCCACCGCTTCGTCGTCGGCGGCGAGGACTTTCGATTCCCACTCCTTCAGCTCGGGCGTTACGTAACGCTCGGCGTTTGCGAGCGTCTGCCGCCGCTCATAGTCCGCCGGGACGAGGGAGAGGTTCGACCGGGTGACCTCGATGAAATAGCCGAAGACCCTGTTGTAGCGGATCTTCAGATTGCCGATCTTCGTGCGCGACCGCTCCCGTGCTTCAAGCTCGGCGATCCAGCCCTTTCCGTGGCCCGAAAGGTCGCGCAACTCATCGAGACGGGCGTTGTAGCCGGGACGAACGATGCCCCCGTCGCGGGCGTTCGCCGGCGGCTCGTCCACAAGGCTCTGCGCGATGAGGGCCGCCACGTCCGGCAGCGGATCGAGGGGGAAGCGATCCTTGCGGAAATAGTCGGCGCCGAGCTGGGAGACAGCTTCGAGGATGGACGGCACCGTCTCAAGACTCGCCCGCAGCGCCACGAGATCGCGCGGCGTGGCGCGGAAGGCGGACACGCGCGCGTTGATCCGCTCCAGATCCGAAAGCCCGGCAAGCCGCTCACGCAGAAACTCGCGCACCCCGCCCTTGTCAAGAAGCTCCGCCACCGCATCGAGCCGCCGCCCGATGTCTTCCAGGCGCCGGAGGGGGTAGAGAATCCACCTCCGCAGCGTTCGCGACCCCATGGCCGTGACCGCGCGATCGATCGTCCCGAGAAGCGACCCCTCCCGCCGGCCCTCGCGCAGCGTGGCGGTCAGCTCCAGATTCCGGCGCGTGGCATCGTCCAGCACCATGTAGTCGGCAAGGGTGTAGGGAACGAGCCGGGATATGTGCGCGACGGCCGAACACTGGGTTGCGCGGGCGTATTCAACAAGCGCCCCGGCGGCGCCGAGGCCGGTGGAGAGTCCTTCGCAGCCGAACCCCTCCAAGGTCCGCAGACCGAATTGCTCACACAGAAGCGTTTCCGCACGGTCGGGATCGAACGCGGTGGTCTCGAGCACGTTGACGCAGCGGCCGTCGAGAACGCGCCAGCGCTTACCGAAACCCTCCCGGGCCATCAGGTTCTGCGCTACGAGCACCTCCCGCGGATCAATCCGGGCCACCTCGTCGATCGCCGCCAGATCGCTCTCGAGTTCCGTCGTCCGGAACTCTCCCGTCGACAGATCAAGATGCGCAAGACCGATGCGCTTATCATCTGCCGTAATGCCAAGGAGGAAATTGTTTCCCCGCGCCTCGAGATGCTCATCCTCGATCAACGTGCCGGGTGTGATGACACGCGTAACCTCTCTGCGCACCAGCCCCTGGGCCTGCCGGGCGTCTTCCACCTGATCGCAGACGGCCACCTTGTATCCCTGCTCCACAAGTTTCGATATGTAAACGTTAACGGCGTGCTGCGGCACGCCGCAGAGGGGAACGGGGTTCTCGCTGTTCTTGTCACGCGAGGTGAGGGCGATATCGAGCAGGCCGG
>CBDUXZ010000209.1:0-4555 GCA_965371325.1 uncultured bacterium
CGATCAGCCAGAGCGCGATTCGGACGACCAGCCCGAGGTTTCGTACAACGGTGAGGCGATTCGGATCGGCCTCACCCACCCGGAGATAGGCGCGGGCGATCAGGAATATGGCAACCTGTGACAATACCTGGACACTCTTGATCGTCAGGAAGATGACGAAGGCGACATTCAGAATGCGGTCGATGCTCGGGGAAAGGACGAGTGACCGGGACGACACGTAGATGCCGATGAAGGCGTAAACGGGAGTTCCCAGGTTTTTTACAAGCTCGATCAGGTAATCATCGAGCTTGTTCTCTGTTTTCTTCGCCAGCCGGTGGAGCCGGGCGACAACCACCTTCTGGATAATCCATAGGACCAGGACGATCCCAAGGACCATCGCCAGGGCTTGCAGGTAGGCCCATACGGTGTTTCCGAGATAGACGTTTTCGAGAATCTCACGGACATCCTGGCTCTGCATGGCGCGCCCCCCCCCACTCCCTCGTTAATCCCACGGGTGTCAGCCCGATTTTCCCCCATCGGGCGAAGAAACCATACACGTCCGCCGCGCGCTTCTCAACGGGGAACCTGTTGCGCGCGAATGCCAATTCCCGAGGCACCGTGGGGGGCTGAAGGATTTGCAACGGGCGTAGTGGTCCGGTTCAATAAGTACGGTGATGCATCGGCTGCCCAGACGTTGGTAAAATTATGAATTGGGCCACTTAGTAGGCGCCCTGCTTTTCAAAGAATCGCTGTGGATTGCTCACGGTCATGGTCGTGATCTGCTCGTCCGTCACACCCGCCTTCCGCAGCGCGGGGATCACGTCGTCGGGAATGTGATGGAAGTTCCATTTGGGTGCCAGCATATCGACCATCCCCTTCGGAAACCAGTCGATGTGGCAGGCGGCGTCATGAGACAGGACGAGCTGGTCAGCGTATCCGCGGCGGCAGAGCTCCGAAATGGTGCTTACCCGCTTCTCGGTCGGCAGAAGAATGTCGATCCCGAAGCGGTCCATCCCGATGAAGCTCCCCCGCTTGAGGATCGTTTCCAGGTGTTCGACATCTTCCGTATCGCCGCAGTGGCCGATCACGATGCGCGATAGGTCCACGCCCTCCTCTTCGAAAACGTCCTGCTGGGAAAAACCCGTGTGGGTATGGACATCGCTATGCGTCGAGACCGGTACCCCTGTTTTTCGGTGGAGTCGGGCGGCAACCTGGAGGAGCTTCTTGTTGATCTCCGTGATTCCAGGCAGGTCGGTTGCGCACTTGATGACGCCAGCCTTGATGTCTGTCCCCTGAATTCCTTCCGTGATGTCCGGGAGGAGCAGATCAACCAACGGGTCCACCTCCCACCACTGATACCAGGGCTCTTCGGTCCAGTAGAAGCCGGTGGCGGCGACGATCTGCATCTCCGCCTTCTCCGCCACTTCCCGGATGATCGCGATGTCCCTCCCCAGGTTGATCGGGGTCAAATCGACCATCGTCTTTACACCCTTCTCCTTCACGGCCCGAACTTTCTCTACCGCTTCACTGATAAACGCGTCCCGATCGAACCAGTTGTTCAGGCCCTGTCGCAGCGACCAGTTCATAACGAGGATGTGCTCGTGCATCAGCGTGAAACCGAGATCGCTGGTATCGAGGGATCCCAGCACGCCGTTGATCTTTGCCATGAAGACTTCCTCCCGTAATTCGGCTGATCGCCTGGTACAGGACGCAATGGCGTCCGAAGAGGGTTAGGCCCGAGCCGTCCGTAGGCCCGGCGGAATGATTCAGGGATGGAGGTGAGTTTACTTCGGAACAGGGGATTGTGGAAAGACCCGGCCCTAATCCTCCTCGGACCAGGTGGCTTCGTAGCGCATGACGGCGCCCCCCTTGAGGGGGCACTCGACGTGGCTGGCCGCGATGTCGCTTGCCCCGGATAGCTCGAGGCTGCGGCACATGCCCCCGAAGATGTCCCAGCAGACAGCCTCCAGGGGCGGTGTGAATTCCTCGATCCGCACCCTGGCAAACCCCCGGCCCGACTCCTCGACGACCATCCGGCCCACGTTGAAGTAGGATCTCCAGAGGAGCGACGACATGCGAATGAGGAACGCGGGCGAGCCCGCCTTGTAGAGCATCCGGTGAACGGTGTTCAGGCTTTTTTCGAGATCATGGGCTCCGACTTCACGCGCTCTCTTGATACTCCCGCCGAAGAATTTCTGCACAACGATGTCGAGAAATTCGGCGTAAGCGAAGTAGGGGTACCAGGCCGAAGCCAGCAGGGGCCTGGAGAAGACCTCCCGGGACTGCGGCTTGAGATCGCCATAGATCGCGAGCCAGGCCTCTTCGCCAAAGCGCGATCGCACGAAATCCGCGAGGTGCAGGAAGCTGATTCCCTTGCCGAGGATTTGCGGCGAGTGCCGGCTGGCGGTTTCGCTATCCGCAACTTTTCCCATACATGAGGTTATCGGCTATCCGCCCTGCCGGCTTGACGGCGCTGATCTTCGTCGAGCGGCGTGCTACTCCGCCGTGACGTAGGCGCCGGAGGCTCCACCGTCGACGAGAAAGGTGGTGCCGTTGACGTAATCAGAATCGCCGGAAGCGAGAAAAAGCGCCGCCCGCGCAACCTCGTCGGGCTCAGCGAGCCGGCCCATGGGAAGGTGCACAAAGCGCCTTTCCCGCGCGGCCGGGTCGGCCAGAAGCGGTTGAAGAAGCGGAGTGTTTACGGGTCCGGGGCAGAGGGCGTTCGCGCGAATCCCCTGCCGCGCGAATTCGATGGCGATCTCCCGCGTGAGGGCCAGGACGCCTCCCTTCGAGGCCGTGTAGGCGGTTTGCGACGTGGCGGAGCCCATCACCGCCACGAAGGAGGCCGTATTGACGACGACCCCGCCGCCCGCCCGAAGAAGCGCGGGGATGCCGTACTTGCAGCCGAGAAAGACACCGCGCAGATTCACCGCGATGACATGATCGAAAACGCTCTCATCCGTGTCGAGGACGGACCCGTCGCTGTCAGGAAAGATCCCCGCATTGTTGAACAGGATATGAAGGGCGCCGAACTCCTTCTCGGCAAATGCAACCATCGCCTTCACGTCGGCGCTCGTGCTCACGTCCGCGTGCGTAAACGCGGCCTCGCCCCCTGCCTTCCGGATCTCCTCCACGGCGGCGCTCCCCGCGGCCTCGTCGATATCGACGATCACCACCCGGGCCCCCTCCGCAGCGAAAAGCCTCGCCGAGGCGCGTCCTATGCCCCCACCCGCGCCCGTGATCAGCGCCACCCGATTATCCAGTCTTCCGGCCATCTCGCCCCTCCCTGAGTTTGTCAACCGCTGCTACCAGCGCGGCGAAGAGCCGCCCGTGCGGAGTTTCGTCCCCCTGCATCTCTGGATGCCACTGGATCCCCATGCACCATGGGTGCACGCGGTGCTCGACCGCCTCTATCACACCGTCGTCGGAAAAACCCACCGGCTCGAGGCTCTCGCCCACCCTGTCGATTGCCTGGTGGTGCCAGGAGCAGACTTCCACGCGGGTGCCACCCAGAACTGCCGCGAGCCGGCTTCCGGCATTGACCCGCACACCATGGCGAACCGGCAGGCGGGGCGGGAGGCGGTGTTTAACCTGCTCGCCAAAGCGATCGGGAAGGTGCCCGTGAAGCGTTCCGCCGCAAACAACGTTGAGTATCTGCATCCCGCGGCAGATGCAGAGAAGCGGGATGTCGTCTCGCGCCAGCGCGGCGCGGGCCAGCTTGATCTCGAAGTCGTCGCGTTCGCCAGAAACGTTGTAGGCGGTTTCGTGCGGCTCGCCTCCGTAGGCAGTCGCGTGAATGTCGCCGCCGCCGGATAGGACAAGCGCGTCAAGCGAATCGAGGAGGATCTCGGGACGGGGCTCTCCGGGCGGAAGGATCAAAGGCATGGCGCCCGCCCCGCGAAGGACGTCTACGTAGTCGCAGGGAAGTCCAAAGGAGAGAGGCTTTCCGTCTCGGGCGTAGGAGGAGATGCCAACCACAGGGATGCGCGCCAAAGCTCAGGCCCTTTCGAGGTAACGGCGACGCTCCCAGTTCGTAACGGTCTCATCGAACTTGCGCTGCTCCGTCCGTGCAAAGTGGAGCAAATGCGCGACGACCTCTTCGCCAAAGACCTCCCTGAAGAGGGCCGAACCCGCGAACTCCGAGATCGCCTCCGGAAGGGTCGCTGGAAGGCCGGGGAGATTGCCGGCGGCATAAGCATCCCCGCGAAACATGTCCGGGGGCTCGCGCTTCTTGTTGATCCCGTCGAGCCCCGCAGCCAGGGTGGCCGCAAAAGCGAGGTAAGGGTTCGCATCAGCGCCCGGGATGCGACATTCGACCCTCAGAGACGGGCCACGGCCTATCACGCGGAAGCCCACGGTCCGGTTGTCGGAAGCCCACGCGATTCGTGTGGGCGCGAAGGAACCCGCCCTGAACCGCTTGTAGGAGTTCACATAGGGGGCGAATAAGAGGGTCGAGGCGCGGGCATGGTGAATAAGACCTCCGAGCCACCAACGGAAAAGATCCGGATAATTACCGCCCTTCCCCCCCGCATCCCCCTTCTCTCCCGCGAACAACGGGCTCCCGTCCTCCGTCGAC
>CBDUXZ010000210.1:0-4541 GCA_965371325.1 uncultured bacterium
GTTCGTGGCGTCGCTGGCGGAGCGATGGGCGAGGATAGCCAGGGTCACGGTCGTTGCGCCCTGGGACGCGCGCGCACCACAGATCGAAGAAGACCCCGCCATGGACCTGACCGTCCGGCGCTTTCGCTACGCGCCGTTAAGAGCGTGGCACCGTGTGGCGTACGGTGACGGTATAGAGGAAAACCTCGCCTCGCCCCTTGCAAAGATCTGGCTGGCGCCGTTCATGCTGGCCTTCACCCTTCGCGCGCTTCTCGAGTTGCGCCGGGCGGACGTGGTGGTTTCCAACTGGCTCGTTCCGGCCGGCCTGGCCGCCGCCATCGGGCGCGCTGTTTTGCGCAAGCCCCACCTTCTGATCGAGCACGGCGGCGGCCTTTCGGCGCTGAAAGGGGGAGGCCCATCCGGCTTTCGTTCACGGCTTCTGCGCGCGATCCTGAGGCATACCGATCGCATGGTGTGCGTGAGCGCGGCTCTCCGTGACGATCTTCTGGCGGCGGCCGCGCAGGTTGGGGCCGATCGATGCGCGCGGGAAGTTTCGGTGATCCCGATGGGTGTGCAGACCGAATCATTCGCGCCGGAGGGGGTGCCGAGGGAGCGGAGCGTTCTTTTTCTGGGACGGCTCGTTTCGGTGAAAGGCGTCGACACGCTTATCGATGCGATGAAGCGCGTTCCGGAGGCGACACTCACCATCGCCGGCTCGGGATCGTTGAAAGACGATTTGCGCAAGCGCGCTTCCGTGATCGAGGATCGCGTTGCCTTCACAGGTACGTTGCAGGGAGACGCCAAGCGCGCCGCGCTTTCCCTAGCCCGGGTCCTGTCCGTTCCTTCGGTGGTGCTGCCGGGTGGCCGGACCGAGGGGCTTCCGGTCGTGGTGCTCGAGGGGATGGCCGCCGGGTGTGTCGTGGTGGCTTCGGACGTTGGCGGGATCGGGGAGATCCTCCATGACGGATGGAACGGTTTTCTTGTCAAGCCAGGTGATGAGAGAGCGCTCGCGGAGCGCATTCAATGGATTCTCGATCGCCCGGAACTGGCCGACGCCATCGCAAACCGCGCCCGCGTAAGCGTCCGTGCCCTCGACGCCGATGTCGTTGCCGGCCGGCTTCTCCGTGAGATCAAGCGAACCTCCTTCCGACACCTTCCCTGAGCCGCCCTCATGAACGCCATCCTTTACGTTTCGAAGCCCCTTTCGCCTCCCTGGAACGACAGCGGCAAGAATCTCGTTCGCGATTTGGCGGAGGCCGCGCCACGCCACGCGATCCGTGTTTTCGCCGGGCCGGGATACGAGCCCGGGAGTAGCCGAATCGCCATTCACCGGCGCCTGGGGGCGAGCGCGTACGCGCCGGGCCTCTCGCAGCGGGCCGCGGTCTTCGGCGCGATCCTCCGTGTACCGCGCGACGTTCGCACGCTTCATTTCTTCTTCGCGCCCAACCCCCTCACCTCCGCCGTTGCCCGGGCGGCCATGGTGCTCAACCGGCGGCCGGCCCTGCAAACGGTCTCTTCCTCGCCTGCGGACTACAGCGGTATTGCGCGGCTCTGTTTCGGCCGCAGGGTGGTCGTGCTTTCGGAGTACAATCGCAGGAAGCTCTCGGAGGCGGGCGTGACGGGCGTTGTGAAGATCCATCCCGGCGTGGATCTTTCGCGGCAGGGCGAGAGCGCGGAAGGCGCCGCACGCTGGCGGGAGGCGCTCGGGGCAGAGGGGAAGCGCGTCGTGCTTTACGCGGGCGATTACGAGTTCAGCCAGGGCGCGCGGTTGACGCTCGAGATGGTGGAGCCGCTGCGAAAGCGCGTGCCGGAAGTGCTTGTCGTCTTCGCCTGCCGGAGAAAGACCCCGGCCGCCGGGCCGGTCGAGGCGGAAATAAAGCGGGAGGCAAAAACGCGCGGCCTTCTCGGGAGCGTTCGATTCCTGAATGAAGTGAGTGACATTCCCGGGCTGCTCACCCTTGCCGAGCTATCGGTGATGCCGGTCGAACGACTCTACGCCAAAATGGATATGCCGCTCGTTTTGCTCGAGCACATGGCGCTCGGCCGTCCGGTCGTTGTGAGCGATTCGGAGCCCCTCCGGGAGGTGCTTGCGGGCGGCTCGGGCGGGTCGGTCGTTCCCCACGGCGATACCGATCGGCTCGCCGGCGCGGTGTCTGAACTTCTGGTTGACGAGGGCGCGCTGCGGGATGCCGGCGCATCGGCGCGCCATCAGGTGGAGCGCTACTTCGACATCCGGAACAGCGCCGAGGCCTACGCGGCGCTCTATGATGAGCTGATGTGAATGGCGCAGTCGTCGGCAGGTTGCGAGGGGTTTGTTGAGAGACAACCGGAACTATTACGACGCCTTCAGTGAGCGCTACGAGATCGGGCGCGACGCGGGCTACCACGCCCTCGTTGATGCGCTGACCGTGGAGTTTCTCCTCCCTTACGCGCGCGGTCGGGATGTTCTCGAGGTGGGCTGCGGGACGGGTTTGATTCTGAAGGAGATCGCCGGCGAAGCACGCCGGGCGTCGGGGGTGGATCTTTCGCAGGGAATGCTCGCCCGGTCTCGTGAGCGCGGCCTTCGCGTGGTGCAGGGGGACGCCATCGCTCTACCGTTCGGCAGTGCAACCTTCGACGTGGTCTGCGCCTACAAGGTCATGCCGCACATCCAGGATCTGGAGGCGGCCCTTGCGGAGATGAGCCGCCTGCTTCGCCCCGGCGGGCATCTCCTGCTCGAATTCTACAACCGGCGCAGCCTGCGCTATCTCGTGAAGCGCTTGAAGCCCGCGACCCCCGTCGCGGAAGGCGTTACAGACGAGGAGGTCTTCACGCGCTACGACACCCTCGGAACTTTCTCCGACGCGCTGCCGCCCGATCTGCGCGTGGTGGCTTCCCGCGGAATTCGCGTGCTCACGCCCGCCGCCATGATTCACGACGTGCCGCTTCTTCGCGGCGTGTTCGGTTTTCTCGAGCGCGCCGTCGCCGACTCTCCGCTCCGCAGCTTCGGCGGCTTCGTCACCGTCGTGGCGCGGAAGAATGGGTAAGCCGCGTCTACCCGCCTTGCACCCAGCGTGTTTCGTGCTTCGGCCGAAACGTGCGCGCAGTCGTGTAACGATCGGCAATGCGAAGCAGATCCATTCGATCGATAAGCCCGTATTCCCAGGCGTCGTAAAAATCTTCGGGGGCGTACCCGTGTCTTTCGAGACAGGCGGCCAGCATGCGAGCGGGCAGCTCTTGCTGCTGAATCACCCGCTCTCCGTTCGGTCGTCTCCATGCGCCCTGGTGCAATATTTCGAGTAACTGGTCGGCTTCTCTCTCGAACGGTATTTCGAGCAGTCGAAAGGGATAGCGTTTCAGTTCAAGCGCGCCGAGAAGATCCGACAGCCCTTGTTCGGTGGCCTCTGAGAGCGCAGCCTTGAAAGCGCGCACCGCGAGGGCGGTCATTTTACAGGGGTCGAGATACACGGCAGCTCACATCCTTTCTGCTGGGTCGTTGCAATAGGGGAACGCGTTCGCGGGGGGGACCTGAAGTATATTCAACAGGGTGACGGCCGAATGGCCAGGAAAAGTTTTCTAATATTCCCGGCCGGTGGTCCAGCGTTTCCTCTCACAGGGAAGCCGCTTCGAGCGAAGTGATGAACTCGATCCCTTCAATGTTCTTCTGACTCAAGCGATCATCGTTATGGGTAGAGGGATAACCCGCTGACAACTGCGAGGTCACCGCGAGGAGGAGGGGAGGATGGCCTTCAGGCGGGCGAGGTCTTCGCGGGTAAGCTCGCGGAATAGAACGAGAAAACCGAGAAAGAGGACTCCCAGCGCAGCGCATTTCAGAAGGACCAGCAGCCCCGCGACGTCCCAGCGGGTCGAGACCCCCGCGATGAGTGCCCCCGCAAGCAAGACCCGCCCGAGGGTGGCCACAGGAAATGTGACCGCGAGTGTGCGGCGCACATGGACGGCGGCCAGGAGCGCGCCGGCGGCCAATGCGAGGGCGGTTGCGCCTGCCGCGCCGATGAGCCCATAGGGCGGGATCAGCAGACTGTTCAGGATCACATCGATGACGAGCGTCACGGCGCCGATCGCCGCCGCGTGAAAAGGCCGTCCGCTCCCGATGAGGGCCGTCGCGAACACGTAGAACAGACAGAAGGCGAGGACCCCGAAGGGCGCGATGTGGAGCGGAAGCGCCGCGCCCGCGTAGGCGGGCTTGAAGATGAGCATGAGGAGCGGGAGGGCGTTCGTGGCGAGCAGCGTCGCGGCGAGACCGACACCGATGAGCACGTAGCGAAGCGCCGCCCGAAGGGCAAGCGCCGCGTCCCCCTTCGATCTGTCCGCCAACCCGCGTGAGATTGCGGGAAGAAGAACGAGCGCGGTTGGCACGGCGATGGCCTGGTAGGGGAGCCGGGAAAGATCCAGCGCCGCCGAATAAAGCCCCGCGAGGAGGTTCGACTCCCCAGCAGGCGACAGGCGTTTCACCAGGAAGAGATCGGTTTGCAGAAGAAGGTTCATCACGAACGTGACGGACATCGCCCCCGCGGCGAAGCCAAGGAGCTTTCGCATGGGGAAACGCTCCCCCCACCGGCCCG
>CBDUXZ010000211.1:0-4503 GCA_965371325.1 uncultured bacterium
CCTCCCCGTCCTTACGGCGGTTCTTATTTTTTCGGTCGCTCTGTTCAAGGCCTATCTCGTGGTCGCCCACTTCATGCACCTGAAGATGGAACCCTTCTTCGTGGTGGTCATCGTCGTGGCCGGGCTTGCGTGTCTCTACTTCCTCTTTTTCGGACTGGTGCCCGACATCGTCTTCTCACCCGACAAGATAAGGATGTCTGAATGAGTTCCCAGGAACGCGCGATCGCTCCCGGCCGGCCCCTCGTTCCGAGCGCCGTGCTGGCAATGGCGATGTTCATCGCCGCGGAGGCGATGTTCTTCGCCGGCCTCGTCAGCGCCTTCCTCGTTTTGCGCGCCCAGGGGTCTGACTGGCCGCCCCTGGGCCAGCCGCGGCTGCCCGTGGCGGTGACGGGCGGCAATACGCTCATTCTTCTGTTGAGCGGCTGGACGATGGTGCGGGCGCTCGCGCGTCAGCGACGAGGTGAGGCGGCGGTCACCCGCTGGTTGGGCGCCACCGTTTTGCTCGGAACCGCGTTCCTCCTGATTCAGGGCTACGAGTGGGTACGGTTGCTCGGCTTCGGGCTGACGACCAGCTCCAGCCTCTACGGCGCGACGTTCTATACACTGGTGGGTGCTCACGGCCTTCACGTTCTTGCGGCTGTGGCGTCCCTGATCGTCGCGCATCGGATTGCATCGCGTTCGAGTAACGGGGCCTGGGACCGCTGGCTCGAACCCTACGGCATGTACTGGCTCTTCGTGGTGGCCGTCTGGCCTGTCCTTTATCTGCTGGTCTATTTCTCATGAAGCGAGCTGAAAAGAGATCGGGAAAGAGACTCAGCGCCAGGCGTTTTCCTGCGGCCATCTTCCTCGCGGCGGGGTCGCTCTTCATGTTCCCCTCCTCCGCCCGTGCGTGCGCGGTCTGTTTCGATCTCGCCGACCGCGCCCGCGAGGCCTACTACGAAACGACCGTGCTCCTGCTGATCGTCCCCTTCGCCTTTCTCGGCGGAATAGGCTTTTGGTTACGAAGAGCGGCCCAGCGTCAAGCCCTCGACGATGAGCGCGGGAGAACCTAGAGAAGCTATCGGACACCCGATTCGATCAGAGCATCCGAAACGACCACAACGCCATCCTCGTTCTTCATCTGCGCTATCACCTTGTCGCCCTCCTCCCACAACTCGGCGAGCAGCGCTTCACCCGGGAAAACCGGCGCCGAGAAGCGACCACGAATCGCACGAAGGGCCAGAGGATCATCCTTGAGAACGGTCCGTATCACGGCGCGAGCGAGATAACCCAGAGTGCAGATTCCGTGAAGCAACGGGGCCGGAAAACCCGCATCCCTCGCCGCCTCGGGTTCCGTGTGAAGGTTTCCCTCCTTCGCCTCCGGCACGGCTTCCAGGGCGGGATCGGGCAGGAAACTCAGGGCGTAAAGGATCGATTGCGTTCCGCCCGTTTCCATACTTACCCGGTGATCTGCCAATCGATCGGGTGGCGGGAACTTCCCTGGTTTCGGGCCCCTCTCTCCTCCGAAACCGCCAATGCCTGGAACGAAATAACCGATCTCGTTTTCGACGAGATCTTTCCCGTCCACGCGCGTTCGGGCGACCAGGTCCAGGAGCGCCCCCTTCCCCTTGTCGTGGATTCCACGAACAATCAGTTCGGTTTCGAAGCAGCCCTTGGGCGGAACGGGTCCGTTCACGCGCAGGCGCTGTTCCCCGTGAAGGACCGGAAGGCCCACCAGGCCCAGAGCCGGCAGGCATGCTGCAGCCGCCTGGAAGCCGGGAGCCATGGCGAAGGTCGGAAGGACAAGAGGGCCGGACCGCAGGGAGAAGTACATCTGCTCCGTCTCGTCCGCCCCTACAGCGAGAGCGTAGATCCCCGTGTCCCGCGGGGTGTAGTCAATCCTGAATGGGCCGAATGTTTTACCGACAGCATCGATCGCAAGCGCCATTGAGCTTCCCCTTTCCTGCGCACTTATGGCACCCGAAAACGCCCCCGGTCAAGGGCCCGCGCGCCGTTGCAATTCTTGACCTCCCCCGACACTATGGAACGCGTTTACTTGAAATTGCGGTCCACGCGGGCGGATCCGCTTTTGAGTATCCCGTCCCGCCGAGAGAAGAGGGGGTTCCTGATGAATGACATCAAGGCGATCAACGCGGAAGGGCTTGGGAGGCTTCCAGCGTTCTCGCACGCAACGGTTGTGGGCGATCTCATCTTCGTCTCGGGCACCCTGGGGACCAGGGCGGGATCCTTCGATCTTGCGGAGGGCGGGACGGGAGCGCAAACAACGCAGACCCTCGAGAACATCAACCTCATTCTCACGGCTGCAGGCGCCACGCTGCGGGACATCGTCAAGGTGAATGTCTATATCACGGAGATGGATGCCTTCGGCGAGATGAACGAGGCCTATCTGAAGTTCTTCCCACAGGATCCCCCCGCCCGCATTACCGTCGGCTGCAACGCGCTGGCCCTCGGCGCAACGGTCGAGATCGATTGCATCGCGCGTAAGCCTGGAAAGTGAACTCCCGAAGAAAAGGAACAAGGCTACCCGGCTCTATCAACGCCCGGGTGGCACAGAAAGCATCGTTTGCACGGTTGACCGCCGCGCCCGATAAAGAGGAGAATAGGGCAAGCAAGCCGAACGGAGGCGGCCCTTGAACTGTCCTCAGTGCCAGCACGATAACCCGGCTGAAGCGAAGTTCTGCCTTCAGTGCGGCGCCCGCTTCGCGCTCCGCTGCGGGAGTTGCGGCAGGGACCTCCCGGCCGAAGCGAAGTTCTGCCTCGAGTGCGGACAGCCGGTCGCAGCCGCCCCCCGCGCGGCGAAGACCCCTCCCGCCGAAACTGAATCGCCGGCAGAGGTCCTTCCTGAACCCCGCGCCTATACCCCCAGGCACCTGGCCGAAAAAATTCTGACCAATCGCGGCGCCGTCGAGGGGGAACGCAAGCACGTGACCGTTCTCTTCGCCGATCTCGCGGGCTACACCACGCTCGCCGAGCGCGTCGATCCCGAAGAGATGCACGCGATTATGGATCGCTGCTTCCAGCTCATCCTCGAGCAGGTCCATCGCTACGAAGGGACGGTGAATCAGTTCACCGGTGACGGCGTCATGGCGCTCTTTGGCGCGCCCATCGCGTTGGAAGACGCTCCCCGACGCGCAGTCCTGTCAGCCCTCGAAATCCAGAAGGCGCTCGAACCGCTCCGCAGGGAGATAAAGTCGCAATACGGGCTCGACTTCCGGATGCGGATCGGGATCAACACGGGCACCGTCGTCGTAGGAAGAATCGGAGACGACCTCCGCATGGATTACACGGCCGTGGGCGACACCACGAACCTTGCCGCCCGTCTCCAGCAGATCGCCAAGCCCGGCGCGGTGCTCATCTCGGCTCCGACCCGGCGCCTCGTGGAGGGATACTTCGAACTGCACGCCCTCCGGCCCGTAAAGGTGAAGGGAAAGGCGATGCCCGTCCGCTCCTTCGAGGTATTGGGTGAACGTGCGGTGAGCGGACGGATCGAAGCGATCGCCGAGGGCGGCCTCACGCCGCTCGTGGGCCGGGAGCGGGAGCTCAGCTCACTCGGGGATGCTTTCGAGAGCGCGCGCGACGGGCACGGCCAGGTCGTGTTCGTGGTTGGGGATGCGGGCATGGGGAAGTCGCGGCTTCTCTACGAGTTCCGACACACCCTCGCAGAGGAGCAGCTCACGTGGTTCGAGGGGCATTGCGCATCCTACGGGAGCATCACGGCTTTCCAGGCAATCGTTGACGGCCTGCAGCGCCACTTCGGGATCGAGGATCGCGACGATGAGGCGGCGCGTCTCGAGCGGATCGACAAAGCGATAGAAGCCGGCGGCGGAGAGCTGGGCTGGACGCTTCCGTTTGTGAGGCTTCTCCTGTCGCTCCCGGCGGGCGACGCGAAAGTTGAGGCCATGGACGGCGGCACCCGCCGCAGCGAAACTTTCCGCGCCCTCTGCGCCTACTTTCACCGGTTGTCCGAGAAGTCGCCTCTGGTAATCGTCATGGAGGATCTGCACTGGATCGACCAGGCCACGGAAGAATTCCTCGGATACATGGCTGAATCAATCCCGGCCTGCCGCGCACTCCTTCTGTTCACGCACCGCCCTGGCTACAGGCATCCCTTCGGCGACCGGAGCTACCACCTGCGCCTGCCGCTACGCGTTCTCTCGAAGGGCGATATGTCGCAGATGGCCGGCTCCGTCCTCGAGTCGTCCGAGATTCCCGAAGCACTGCACGAGGTCATCGCGGGCAAGGCAGAGGGAAACCCGTTTTTCATCGAGGAGGTCACACGATCGCTCCTGGAACAGGGGGTCCTGAAGCGTGAGAACGGCCGGGTCTCGCTGACGCGGGATGTTTCCGAGATCAATATCCCGGACAGCATCCAGGACGTTCTCATGGCGCGCATTGATCATCTGGCCGAAGAGCCGAAGCGGGCGATTCAGATCGCCTCGATCATCGGAAGGGAGTTCGCGCTAAGGCTGCTCGAGCGCATCAGCGAGGTTGGCGACCGCCTGG
>CBDUXZ010000212.1:0-4502 GCA_965371325.1 uncultured bacterium
GCTCGGTGTGAAACAGAATTTCCTGCTCCATTCGCCACGGGTCCGGCTCCGCTCCCTCTAGAAGAGTCTTGACCTTTTCTCTGAGCGAAGTTCTGACACTCTCTCCCTGCAACGCGAGCCTCTCCCCGATCCATTCCATGGCCGCATCGATGGACGACAGGCGCTCCTGGAGATCCCGGATCAGCGCGTCTCCTTCCCGCATCCGCATCTCGGAGAGATCACCGAGCGCTTCGGCCAATGCCCGCGAGGCCCCTTCCCAGAAAGCCTCGCTCTCGACGTCGGGCTCCTTCCAGAAGACAACATCCCGCAGCGCGACAAAGCTCTCCAGGCGAATGGGTTCCTTCAGCCCGAGTTTTTCGCGAAGCTTTTCGAGAATGGCATGGTACTGCCCGGCAAGGGGCTCGTTCAGCTCCAGCGAAAGCGGCACGTCCGCCGCATCCGCCGACGAAATCGTCACATCGATCTTTCCGCGAGAAAGCACCTTCTGAACCTCGGCCGTCACCCGCTGCTCGATCTCCGAGAAGCGGCGAGGAACCTTCACCCGAACATCGAGGTGGCGATGGTTAACCGATCGGGCCTCAATGTTGAAGCGCAGATCTCCCACCACGAAGATGGAGGAGCCAAACCCGGTCATGCTCTTGATCATGAAAGTCCTCTCAGGGGGCCCTGGTTCCCGTCCGACCGTAGACATCATCGAGTCTCACGACGTCCAGGAGCTGGGGCGTGGAGACCTCGATGACCTCGCAATCCGACACGGCGCTCATCCGGTGCCGCGTTCCCGGCTTAATGCGGTATCCCTCTCCACGCCTGAGGCGGCGCGTGACCAGGCGGCCCCGCTCTTCCACATCCAAATCCATCGTTCCTGAAAGCATGTGGATCGTTTCGTCCTTCCACCGATGATACTGAAGCGACAACCGCCCGCCCTTCTTGATCCGCAGCACCTTCCCGACGTATTTCGGCGTGCGCGCCCAGACGAGCTCGGAGCCCCAGGGCTTCTTCACCACCTGAAAAGACGCGCGCTTCAGATAGCCGCTGGTTTCGCGGAAGGTGGGGGCTATTTTTTTCCTTTTCAAATCACACTCTCCCCGCCGGCCAGACGGGACCACGCGGCGCCCTTTCGCGTCGTCGCGCTAATGCGCGCCCCTGCCGAGAAGGACCGCCGGGATCGTTCGGAGGAGGATTTCGGCGTCGAGACCCAGCGACCAGTGTTCGATGTAAAAAAGATCGCTGTCGATGCGTTTCTCGAGGGAGGTGTTTCCGCGCAGGCCGCGCACCTGGGCCAGCCCTGTGAGTCCCGCCTTCACCTTGTGGCGTAGCATGTACTTGGGAATCTGCTTTTTGAACTGCTCGATCAGCTCGGGGCGCTCGGGGCGCGGGCCGACCATGCTCATGTCTCCCCGCAGGACGTTGATGAGCTGCGGCAGCTCGTCGAGGGAGAGTTTTCTGAGGATGCGCCCCAGGGGCGTACGGCGCGGATCATCGGCCTTCGCCCAGACAGCGCCCGTACCCGCCTCTGCGTCCATCCGCATGGTGCGAAACTTGATCATCTCGAAACAACGGCCGTCAAAACCCATCCGCGTCTGGCGATAGAAGACGGGACCGGGCGAGACGAGCTTGATCAGGCCCGCAATAATCAGCATGAAGGGCCCGGCGACCGCGAGCATGAGGGCCGAAACGAAGGAGTCGAAGGCGCGCTTCACGACGTTGTTCCATCCCGCCATGGGAGAGTCCTGGAGCCGGACCATCGGGAGGCCGTCGAAATCCTCCACGCCCGCCCTGAGCTTCATGTGATGGTAGAGATCCGGAACCACCCGCACGTCCACCAGCTCCTCCCCCATGAACTTGAGAACGGAGTCCATCCGATCATGCGCATCGGCGGGGAGTGCAAGGACAACCTGGTCGACTCCCCGGCTTCTCAGCACTTTCTGGATGTCTTCGTAAACACCCAGCACCGGTATGCCGTCGATCGTCCGGCCGACCTTTGACATGTCGCGCGCAAGAAGCCCCACCACGTTCATCCCTATCTCGGGATGCGCCTTCACCCTGCGAACGACCTCACGCGCAAGATCTCCCGCCCCCACCACGAGGATGTGCCGCAGGTTGTAGCCGCGCCGCCTGAGTTCCCTGAACATCTGCCGTAACGCGATCCGGAATCCGGTGAGCGCAATCGAGGAGAAGAGCCAGAAAAGGCCCATGACCACACGGCTATAGGTGAAGATCTCGAAGGGGCGGTAGAAGAACGTCAGGGCAACCACCACGAACACCCCTATCGTGGAGACGCGGGTCACCCGGATCAGCTCCTCGAAGGGAGACTTCACACGCCGCGGCAGATAGAGACCTTCGCGCCGCATTAGAATGGCCCAGGTAATCAGGATGACGGGGAGGATCGCGAGGTAGGCGTTGAAGCGGGGGGTCGCCTCGTAAACCGGCAGGAAGGCCGAGAACCAGCCCGCCTGGAAACGGACCTCGTAGGCGAGAAGCCACGCGGCGGCCACCATCGCCATGTCGGAGATGAACAGGATCGAGAGGAATACCTGGCTATACTTCTTGAGCATGCCGTCCCCCCCCGTTCGCCAAGCCGGACCCCCCAACCTCGGGCGGCGCGTCATGTCTTTCCCCGTTGCCGGTGGTGATCGGGCGATCTCGTCCGGCCCTCCGCCAGGCCTCCACGTGGCGATCGATGAACTCACCGATCGCCTTCATGAATATTGCGCGGTCGAACGCGCGGGCGTGTTCCCTGATTCGGTCAGGTTCGAATTCCGGCTCCACTCTCTCGAACTCGACAATCCCCTTGATCAGATCATCAGCCGACTGTTGGCGGAAGAAAACGCCGGTGGGAGGACGTCCCGAGGGATGGCCGTGGGGCAGGACGGTTTCCAGGGCGCCGCCCCTGCCCAACGCGATCACGGGCCTTCCCGCGGCCATGGCCTCGACGGGGACGATCCCGAAGTCCTCTTCGCCTGGGAATATCAGCGCCCGGCAGCGCGCGTAAAGCGACGCCAGCTCTTCACGGTCGCACCAGCCGAGCATCTCGATATTCGGCCTGGCCATCGCGCGAAGCCGGGACGCCATCGGTCCCGTGCCGACGACTTTAAAAGGGTAGCCCATCCGGTTGAAGGCTTCAACGGCAAGATCGACACGTTTGTAGGGCGCGAAGGCCGAAACGAGAAGAAAGTAATCATCGCTGCCGACCGCGCTCGGGCGGAAGGTATCGGTATCGACGGGCGGGTAGATGACTTCGGCTTCCCGTTCGTAGTGCCGCGTAATTCGCCGCGCGACGTTGCGTGAGTTCGCCGCGAAGAACGCGACCCTGGAAGCCGTGGCGACGTCCCAGCGGCGCAAACGCGGGGTGACGAGCGCCATCGCTCCCCGTTGCCATGCCGGCGCCATTCCCCGTCCCCAATACTGCTCGTATTGATCCCACACGTAGCGCATGGGGGTGTGGCAATAGCACAGGTGCAGCGCACCGGGACGGGGAATCACGCCTTTGGCCACGCAGTGCGACGTGCTGATCACCAGATCGAAACCGGAGAGATCGAACCGTTCGATCGCCTGGGGAAACAGCGGCAGATAGGAGCGGTACTTCCTCCGGACAAGAGGCAAGCTCTGAATGAAACTCGTGATGATCGGGTGCGATTCAAGGGCCGGCGAGACGCTTCCCTTCACATGAAGGAGCGTGTAGATCGGAGCGTCGGGGTAACGTTCGGCAAGTCCCTCCAGCACGGACTCGCCGCCCCGCATGCCCGTCAACCAGTCGTGAACCAGGGCGACCTTCATGCGCGCCTCCGCGAGGGACGAGCGGGGCCGGCACCCCCCTCTCCGTCTTCAACCCTGCCGAGCCAGAAATACCCTCCGCCGAGAAGGATCAGACCCGCCAGGAGCCACGCCGCGTAGCGCTCGAGATAGCCCAGGGTGAAGGAGGTCTCTGCCAGCCGCCGTCCGATTTCCCCGGGCGTCAGCCCCTTATCCAGAACGTAGCGATAGTCGGAGATCGTCTGACCGGGGCCATAGGGCACAATGTCGTAGACGAGCCCTGCGTTCGAGAGGAGGAAAAAGACATACGAGATCAAAACAAGGAAGATTGCGAGCGGCACCCGGACGGCCCGCTTCCCCCCCATGACGAAGATCGCGAGGGGATAGGCCAGAAAAGGGACCACATCCGTGAGAAATCGTTGCGAGTAACTGGCGCCCCCCCACCAGGCAAACCAGTAGCCGTAGATTAACCCGAGCGAGAGGAGCGCCGCGAGGGCTGCGCCCGACATGAGGCGGCGGGGCGCATCCACGCGGGAGGGACTAAGGAACGCCATGCCGGCGCCGAGAAGCGCCAGCCAGTAGAGGGGGTGGTACCAGAGAAATCCGTGGCGGGCGCTCAGCAACACATTCAGAAGCGGCGGGGCGGCCGGATCGAAATTCCACTTGGGCGAATACGTCGAGCCGAACCACTCCCCTATCTGGAGCTTCAGGTAAACGGGAAGGATCCAGATGACCGCGAAGAGCCCCGC
>CBDUXZ010000213.1:0-4458 GCA_965371325.1 uncultured bacterium
GAGCAGCACATCCGGCGGCACAAGGCCACCTCGAACATCTGCACCAACCAGTCCCTCTGCGCCCTGGCGGGAGCCGCCTTTCTCGCCACCCTCGGCAAGTCGGGGCTCGCGGAGCTTGCGCAACGGAACCTGTCGAAGGCCGAATATGCCAGGAAGGTCATCCGTGACACGGCCGGCGCCGCCTTTCCTTTCTCCGCGCCCACCTTCAACGAGTTCGTCGTGGAAGTGAAAGCCGATCCCGAGGAGGTGCTGGCGCGGCTTCGTGACGAGGGGCTTCTCGGAGGAATCGCGCTCGGGCGATGGTACCCGGAGCTGGAGCGGGCAATTCTGGTTTGCGTGACCGAGATGAACCCGAAGTCGTCGATCGATCTTCTTGCAAGAGGGCTCAAGACATGAAGCGCGATCCCCACGCTGGCGCCCCGCTCGAGCCCCTCATCTTCGAGAAGGGATCGCCGGGGCGAGCTGGCTATTCGCTTCCTCCGGCCGACACACCGCCGATCGATCCGGCGTCGTTGTACGGAGAAGACACCGTACGGGACGGGGTGGAAGGTTTTCCCGAGCTGTCCGAGGTGGACGTGGTCCGCCACTACACGCGGCTCTCCCGGCTCAACTACGGCGTCGACGTCGGGATGTATCCCCTCGGCTCCTGCACGATGAAGTACAACCCCAGGCTGAACGAGTGGGCGGCCCGGCTCCCCGAGTTCGCCCGCTCCCATCCGCTCCAGCCGCCTGAAATCTCCCAGGGACTCCTCGCGCTCATGTTCCGCCTCGAGAAGATTCTTTGCGAACTGAGCGGGATGGCGCGCGCGACACTCCAGCCCGCGGCGGGCGCGCAGGGCGAGCTCACCGGCATGCTGCTCATTCGAGCCTGGCAGAAGGCGCGGGGAAATCCGCGGAAGAAGGTGCTGATACCCGACACGGCGCACGGCACGAACCCCGCCTCCTGCGCCCTCTGCTCGTACGATGTGGTGACCATCAAGACGGGCGCATCGGGGCTGCTCGAGCCCCGCGCGGTGGCCGAACAGATGGATGAAGAGGTGGCCGCGCTGATGCTCACCAATCCGAACACCTGCGGCCTCTTCGAGAAGCACATCGTCGAGATTTCGGAGATTGTTCACGCGAAGGGGGGCCTGATCTATTTCGACGGCGCGAATCTGAACGCCCTCATGGGCATTGCCAAGCCGGGAGATATGGGCGTGGATGTCATGCACTTCAATCTGCACAAGACATTTTCGACCCCCCATGGCGGCGGCGGGCCGGGCTCCGGTCCCGTGGGCGTCACGGAAGAGCTCGCGCGCTATCTCCCCACCCCGATCGTCAACTTACGCGATGGCCAGTACGTGCTCGATGACGTTCCCGAATCAATCGGAAAGCTGAAGAGCTTCAACGGTCACGTGGGCATGCACATCCGCGCCTACGCATACGCGATGGCGCTCGGGGCGGCCGGTCTCACCGACACGAGTCGCCACGCCGTCCTGAACGCCAACTACCTGCTGGCGCGCCTCAGGGAAACCTACTACGCCCCCTACCCGGGGCCCGTCATGCACGAGTGCATCGTCACCGATCGCAACCAGAGTGCGCAGGGCGTGAAGACGCTGGACATCGCCAAGCGCCTCATGGATTACGGCTATCACCCTCCCACCATCTACTTTCCGCTGGTCGTTCAGGGCGCCCTCATGATCGAGCCGACCGAGAGCGAGAGTCTCGAGACACTCGACGCTTTCGCCGGCGCCATGCTCGCCATCGCCAAAGAGGCCGAAGAGGAGCCCGGCCTCGTGACCGGCGCCCCCTACACCACACCCGTATCCCGCCTCGACGAGGTCCTGGCCGCGCGAAAGCCCCATCTTCGCTGGAGCACGGACTAAGCACACCCCGTCCAGGCGGGGCGTGAGCGGTTCCGGTCCTGAGGCGGGTGGGCTAGGGCCCCCTTCTTCCAAAGATGAAAGCCCAGGTGAGCTTCAGAGTGTTCTTCGCGAGACGATCGGGAACGGGAGGAAAGGGGCCGCCAAAGCGGACGGCGCGGAGCGCCTCCTCGTCGAGAAACACGCTTCCCGAGGACTGGAGCATGACGGGATCGGCTTCGAGCTGGCCGGTTTTCAGGATCGTGAAGCTAACCACCGTCGTGCCCTGACCTGTCCTCGCGCGCGCTTCCGCTACGGCGCTTCCGGCTCCCCGGGCCAGGGTGCTGTTGCCCCCGAAGTTCCGGAGCGTCTGGCGGTAGCTCTTATCGGCGGAGCGGATGAGCCGCGCGGGATCCCAGTTGCGCGAAAGGCGCCTTTTGATGGTCAGGTAGTAGCCGGTGTGCTCGTACTTGAGCGTGTCCATGGACATCTCGGCGTCGACGGGCACGAGGTCGGGATTGAAGGGGTGGTTAGCGCCTCCCACCGACGCCGCCTCGAGTTGCGCGAGCCGTTCCTCCTTCGGGAGGAGATCCTTGAGCCCGTCGCCCGGACCCGACGGACCCGCAGCGACGCTCTCCCCGCCATTTCCGATTTTCTTCTTTCGGAAGATGGCGTTCGCGCCGACGAGCTCGGGCGGGCCGGCTTCCCCCGGCGCGCCCGCGCGGGACGTGCTGCTCCCGCCACCACCCCCTCCGGCGACGGTGCGGGCACGGGCCTGTTGAGCCTCCGAGGCGCGCTGATCGCTCTGACGGGTGGAGAACTTCTCAAGAGGATCGGTCGCCTCGCGTTTCGAAACGTCTCCCCGGTTGTCGATGGGACGATCGCGCGCCCGCGCGGGACGTTCCACGCGCTGGTTGTACTCGGCCAGGAACCGCGAGTCCCGGGGGGTCTCCTCGACGGCGGGCCGGGGAATATCCACGACGTCGTGGAACCGGCTCGGGGGCGGTTTCGGCTCAGAGATCGGCGCGGGCTGATCTTCTGGCGCCGGCTTGGCTTCCGGAGCAGGCGGCGCGGGTGCGGGGCGCTCCGGGGATCGAGGGCTCCGGAAGGTCTCGGGCAGCTCCACGATCTCGATGACCGAGCGAAGGTCGGGGATCTCGAGGGAAGCCAGGAAAGGCGTGACGTAGGCCCAGAAGACGAGCAGGTGCAGCGCGATGGAGATCGCAAAGAAAATCTCGAGCCGGTTGTCGCGCTCTGATGCGGCGGTTCTCATAGGGCCTTTAGTATAAAATACAAGCGGGGCTCGCGAGAGCCCCGCTTGCCTTCGAGGACAGAAGCCGCCGTTCTCCTGGTCCCCGAACCGGTTCCCCCGAAGGGGAGCCGGCAATGCCGTCGGACCCTAGGGGTCTATGGGGGGGGTTGGGCCGTCGGCAATTCGTATTCAGATCCCGGCTCTTTCACCTCCAGCCCGCCCTGAAGGCAGGCAAAAACCTATCGCGCTTCCCGTTACCGCCGTCCAGGGTCCCCTGACGCCTGGTTGGCGAGAACCCCGGCATGCCCGACGGCCTACTGCTCCGGAGATATGCTTAAGCAAGGCCCGTGCCAGCCCGGCCGCCTTCTGGGACAGACAGGGGAATCTTGTCTAACTACTTGTTTTCAAAAGAGTTTCTATGATAATGCGGCGGGGTGGCAATTTCCCGCCTGCGGGAAATGTTAGGCGGGAAGGAACACACCGGGTGGAAGCTGCCGACCCATCTTCTCTCTCTGGAGAAGGAATTCCGCTGCCGGGACGGGCAAGCCCGATGTCAGACGTTCTATAACGGCCGGGACGGGCGCATCACCATCGGCCGTTCCTGGTTCGGGCGGGGCCCGGCAGGGACGGCCATCGTGAGGCTCTAAGCGATGGAAAATGTGAACAAGGGGTTGATGGAGGTCAACGCGGCCACGCTTCTCCTGGGCTTCGTGGCCCTGTTTCCCAAAATGATCGATCTCCCGCCGAAGCAGATCATCTTCGGGCGCTGCATTGTGGCGGCCCTGGCCCTCGCAGTTCTCTTCGTCGTCCGGCGCCGTCTGCCGCGGCTCACTCGGGGCCGCGACTACGTCGTGGTGTCATTGCTGGGCATGATGCTCGCGACGCACTGGGTCTTCTACTTCCACGCGATCCAGATCTCCACGGTCGCCGTGGCGATTATTGCGCTGTTTACCTATCCCATCATCACCGTGCTGCTCGAACCGCTCGTTTTTCGCACACGTATCGCGCTCGCCGACGTTATGACGGCCCTTGCGGTTCTTCTCGGAATCTTCCTGATGGTTCCTGGCTTCTCCTTCGGAAGCAGCGCCGGACAAGGCGCGTTGTGGGGTGTGGCGTCGGCCTCTCTCTACGCCGCGCGCAATGTCTTCCAGAAGAAATACCTGACGGAGGCGTCCAGTTCCTCCGCCCTCTTCTATCAGGTCTCGATGGGCGCCCTGGTCCTGTTTCCATTTCTGCCGGTCGGATCCGGAGAAGAGATGATGTCGTGGGCGCTGCCCCTTGTTGGCCTCGGGGTATTGTTCACGGCCTTTCCCCACACGCTCCTTCTGGGAAGCCTCCGCCATCTGAAGGCCAAAACCCTCGGGA
>CBDUXZ010000214.1:0-4451 GCA_965371325.1 uncultured bacterium
GAGTCGGGAATGATCGTCGATCCGATCACGATGGACCCCGATCAGCGCATCGGCGAGGCAGTTTCCGTCATGGAGGAGCACCACATCTCGGGCGTTCCCATCACGAGGCAGGGAAAGGTTGTGGGGATTCTCACAAATCGCGATCTCCGGTTCGTGAAGAATCTCTCGCAGACGATTTCAAAAGTGATGACCACGAAGCTTGTAACGGTACCCGTCGGGACGAAACTCGACAAGGCCAAGGCGCTCCTGCACGAGCACCGCATTGAGAAACTTCTTGTCGTGGACGAGCACGACACCCTGAAGGGCCTCATTACAATCAAGGATATCGAGAAGGGCATTCGCTATCCGCGCGCGTGCAAGGACGAATTGGGGCGGCTCCGGGTGGGCGCCGCCGTGGGCGCCGGTACGGATCGCGAAGAGAGAGTGGCCGCCCTGATCGGGGCGGGCGTGGACGTCATCGTGATCGATACCGCGCATGGCCACTCGCAGGGAGTCCTCGACGCCGTCCGGGCGACACGGGAGAGTTTCCCCGACACCGAGCTTGTCGCGGGGAACGTCGGGACCGCCGAGGGTACCGAGGCGCTCATCAAAGCGGGCGTCAGTGCCGTGAAGGTGGGAATCGGCCCTGGCTCGATATGCACCACGCGCGTGGTGGCGGGCGTGGGCGTGCCGCAGATGACGGCCATTCAGGAAGCCTCGAAAGTGGCGCGAAAGGCGGGTATCAAGCTGATTGCCGACGGCGGGGTGAAATACTCCGGCGACATCGTGAAGGCGCTCGCCGGCGGGGCCCACTCTGTTATGATCGGAAACCTCTTTGCAGGCACTGACGAGAGCCCGGGCGACACGGTGCTCTACCAGGGGCGCTCCTACAAGGTCTACCGCGGTATGGGCTCGCTGGGCGCGATGGAGGAGGGGTCGGCGGACCGCTATTTCCAGGGCCAGGTCGAACCGCGAAAGCTCGTCCCGGAGGGGATTGAGGGGATGGTTCCCTACAAGGGAGGGCTGGCCTTCACGACCCAGCAGATCATGGGCGGCGTCCGCGCGGGGATGGGCTATACGGGCTGCAAGAATCTCGACGAGCTGTTCCGAAACACACGCTTTGTTAAGATCTCGCCTGCGGGGCTGCGCGAGAGCCATGTCCACGACGTGATGATTACCAAGGAGGCTCCGAACTACCGGCAGAGCTGATGCGGTCAGCTCGGCTCGCCGTCTCCCGCCGGCGCCGCGAGTGCCGTCCGGAGGTTGATTCTACCCGCAGCAGGAATCCGTGAGTACAGACCTGCACGAAGAGAAAATTCTCATCCTGGACTTTGGCGCCCAGTACACCCAGCTCATTGCGCGCAGGGTTCGGGAAGCTCACGTCTACTGCGAAATCCATCCCTTCTCGCTCTCCCTCGAAGAGGTTCAGAAGCTCAATCCCAAAGGGATCATCCTATCGGGCGGGCCCTTCAGCGTTTACGATTCGAATTCACCGAAGAGTGATCCCGCGATCCTGAAGCTCGGCATTCCCATCCTCGGAATTTGCTACGGCATGCAGCTCATGACGGAGCAGCTCGGCGGGAGCGTCGGAAAAGCCGCCGAGCGCGAGTACGGGCGCGCCTTGCTCAATGTGAAGGAGAGCGCCGGGCTGTTTGACGGGCTTCTGGGGCTGGAGACAACGGTCTGGATGAGTCATGGCGATCGTATCGAGCGGCCGCCGGAAGGGTGGCGCACCATCGGGACGAGCCCGAACTCCCCACACGCGGCATTCGCCGACGGGAGCGGCCTGCTCTTTGGCATCCAGTTTCACCCGGAAGTGGTTCACACCGACCGTGGCCGCATGATTATCGAAAACTTTTTGACGGTTGTGTGCGGCTGCATGCAGAGCTGGACGATGCGGGGGTTCATCGAGACGAGCGTCCGAGAGATTGCCGCGAAGGTGGGCGCTTCGCAGGTGGTGGGCGGGCTCTCCGGTGGGGTTGATTCCGCCGTGGGGGCGATGCTCGTGCACCAGGCGGTTCCGGGACAGCTCACCTGCATTTTCGTGGATAACGGCCTGCTGCGCGCGGGAGAGAGGGATCAGATCCGCCACGTGTTCGGCGAGGAGCATCACCTCAATCTCAGAATCGTGGACGCGTCGAAGCGTTTTCTCGACGGGCTGGCGGGCGTCACCGACCCGGAACGAAAGCGGAAAATTATCGGCGAGATTTTTATCCGGGTGTTCGAAGAGGAAGCCCGGAAGATTCCCGATGCGCACTTCCTCATGCAGGGGACGCTTTACCCGGATGTCATCGAGAGCGTCTCCGTGAAGGGGCCCTCGGCGGTGATCAAGTCGCATCATAATGTGGGCGGGCTCCCCGCCGACATGAAACTCGGGCTGCTCGAGCCGCTGCGCGAGCTGTTCAAGGACGAGGTGCGCGAGGTCGGGCGCGAGCTGGATCTGGATGAGGCAGTCATCAACCGGCAGCCGTTTCCGGGGCCGGGGCTCGCGGTGCGGATCATGGGCGATGTGACCCCTGGGCGCCTCGAAACTCTCCGCCGGTCGGATGCGATCGTCGAGGAGGAGATCCGGGCGGCCGGCCTGTACAATGAGCTCTGGCAGGCCTTCGCGGTATTTCTCCCCGTTCAAAGCGTGGGCGTCATGGGCGACGCACGCACCTACGAGAACGCCATCGTTCTTCGCGCTGTCAAAAGTCTGGACGGCATGACGGCCGACTGGGCGCAGCTCCCTTACGAACTTCTCGGTCGCATCTCCAACCGGATCATCAACGAAGTCGCCGGCGTCAACCGGGTGGCTTACGACATCAGCTCAAAGCCCCCGAGCACCATCGAGTGGGAATAGCCACGGGGCTCCCTGGCTTGCCTGAATAAAATTCCGGGGTTGGACCCCAAAAGTTCGATTTGAACCTGGTTAAGGGCGCCCGGCGCAGGGCCGGATACGCGGAGGGATAAACAGGGGATGTTCTACTTACTCGTTGTTGTCGGCGTTGTGATACTGATCTCCGCCGTCTGCTCGCTTTTCGAGGCGGTTCTCTACACCGTTTCGTTGGGGCATATCGAAGCGCTCGCCCAGAGCGGCCATCGGTCGGGGCGTGTTTTGAGAGAGCTTCGCAGGGAGGTGGACCGCCCCATTGCGGCAATCCTCATCCTGAACACCGTCGCCCATACCGTCGGCGCTGCGTTTGCGGGCGCCATCGCGGCGAAGGTATTCGGTAGCGCCTGGCTCGGTTGGTTCTCGGCGGTATTCACGCTGGCCATCCTGATGTTCTCAGAGATAATCCCGAAGACGGCGGGTGTGGCCTACAGCAAGCGCCTTTCGAGCTACATCGCCTTGCCGCTGCAGGGGATGGTCTGGTTTTTTACGCCGGTGATTTGGCTCAGCGGTATCCTGACGCGGCTCGTGTCGAGGCAGGGGGAGACGGAGCGGGTGACGGACGAGGAGCTTCTGGTCATGGTCAAGCTCGGGATGCGCACGGGCGACTTCAAGGAGCACGAGGCCAAGGTGATTCAGAACGTTCTGGCCCTCGAGGCCAAGAACGCGAGGGACGTGATGACGCCGCGCTCGGTTGTGTTTGCCCTTCGCGCCGCCTCGACCGTGGGCGAGGTGCGGGACGAAGAGAGTCTTTTGAACTACAGCCGCATTCCGGTCTACGGCGACAACCTCGAGGACATCGTGGGGATCGTCCACCGCCGCGATATCCTCACCGCCATCGGCGACGATCGCTTCGGCACAAAGCTGCGGGAGCTCATGCGGCCGGTTCATTTCGTTCTTGAGACGGCGCGGCTCGACGCGCTTCTTCGCACGTTTCTCGAGCGCAGGCAGCATCTCGTCGTGGTCATCGGCGAGCGCGGTGCGCTCTCCGGCGTCGTGAGTCTCGAAGACGTGCTCGAGGAAATTCTCGGGCGAGAGATCGTGGACGAGTTCGATCAGGTGGCCGATCTCCAGGAGTTCGCGCGCCGCCAGCGGGCGGCGATCGTCGGTGGACAGAACCGGACGAAGTCCCCGCCGGCCTGACCCAGGAATTGTCTTGTCAAACCCCATCCGTCCGTGGTAGCAGTAACAGGTAGCAGCGTTGTTTCGTCCCGGTGCGATCAATCGGTCAACTCTTGTCACAGATCCGTTGTAAATATTTGAGACCAATAGCTTTTTAGCCCGAAGAGGGCGGCCCCCCGCCGCGTCTCTCTTGAGGTGAGTTCCATGCCCCACGCGGAATTCGTCCATCTGCATTTGCATACGGAATACTCCCTTCTCGACGGCGCCATCAAGATCGACCGGCTCGTCAAGAGGGCCCGCGAATTCAGGATGCCCGCCGTGGCCATGACTGATCACGGCAACATGTTTGGCGCGGTCGAGTTCTACGAGAAGGCGCGCAAGGCGGGCGTCAAGCCAATCCTCGGCTGCGAGACCTACGTGGCCCCCGGTGACCGGCGCGACAAAGAGTCCCGCGCCTCCTTCGCCGACACGAACCACC
>CBDUXZ010000215.1:0-4433 GCA_965371325.1 uncultured bacterium
CTCCGGCGCCCGCCGGTAGTCGGGATGCAGGATGAGCCCGCCGACCTCGGTCGGTCCGTCGCTGGTGTACCCGAGCCTGAGTACGCGGTGCTGAAAGTCACGCGGGGGGACGTCGCTGTGGCGGTCCTCCGTCTCCATCTCCATGAAGAAGTGCGGGATCCCGACGGTGCCATGCTTGGCGATGATGAGGCTTGTTCCGATGACCGCGCCGCGCTGGCGATCCTCCAGGACGAAGACGTACTTCCCCTCGTCGGCATCGTCGATCTCGCGACGGAAAGAGCATTGGGATCTCTCGAGCAGGTTTCGGAGCAGGACGGTATCGCGGGGGAGATTCATCGTGTCGAGCAGCCCGGAGAGCTCCTCGATCGCGCCGAGATCGCCAGGGCGTGCTTTCCGGATGATGTATCGGAAGTCGTTCTTCATGGATCACGATCCGCGCGGCGAACTCAGACGCAAAGCCTCTCGATCATCCGCGTATAAAATGCGACGGCCTTCTCGCACTCACTCAGAAGATTGTGCTCGTTGGCCCTGTGAACGTTTCCCTCCGAGACTCCCGGCCCGAAGACGATCGAGTCGATGCCCATCTGGGAATAAACCGCCGCCTCCGTGCAAGTGGACTTCGTGGCGGCTTTCGCCGGGAGGCCCAGTTCCGTGAGCGCATCAAGCGCCATCCCCAGGACGTTCCCCTCCCTGGCATCCCGCATCGGCGGATTCGCCCGCAAGTTATGCACCTGAAGAATCATATCCGGGTGCTGCGCTGAAAGTTCATCCTCCAGATTCTCGATGATTTCCGTGAGCTCTTCCATGGGCAAGTCGGGAACCGGCCGGATCTCGAAGTGGATGCGAATGTTCCCCTCGATTGTTTCGATCATGCCCACGTTCATTGTGGTCATGGGCGGTTCGAAAATGTCCGACTTGTGCTCGCCCAGGCGTCCTTCAAGATGCCGCAGGCTCCCCAGCACGGACCGGAGAATCTCCGCGCAGTCGATAGCCCTTCCGGCGCAGACGCCGCGCTGCTCGATCTCTACGCCGGCATTTCGCGCGTCCTCTTCAAGTGAAGCATCGCTTGCGAGGAGAAGGCTGCACCTGCCGGGCACCACATTCGACGCCGTGCCGCCGTGGATGCTGAAGACCCGCGGCGATCGTTCCTTGTCGTTCGCATGGGCGAGAAACCCGAGAGCGCCCAGGATGGCGTTCTCCCCAAGGTCGGGTGTACTGGCGTGAGTGGCCGTTCCACTGAAGACCAGTTCCATCATCTCGAGCCGCTCCTCGGGCGGAGGTCCACCACAATCGGGGTCGATCCTGATCTCCCAGACCGAGAGTCCCTTGTGAGCGAGAATAGGGCGGAGTCCCGAAGGCTCCCCGATCAGAGCGAATGCAAACCTGAAATAGCCCGACTCGACGAGGGCCTGGGCGCCGAGCAGGCCTATTTCCTCGCCGTGCGTACCGACGAGTGAGACACGGTGGCGGAACGGGATGCCCCTGAACTCCTCCAGGGCTTTCAGCTTGCAGAGAAAGTCGAGTTTCGTATCGGCGCTCCCCAGCCCGTAGATCCGATCTCCGTCCACCACGGCATGGAAGGGGTCACCTCCGCAGGCCGTCCACGCCGACGGGTCGCCCGGCGGGACCGTGTCGAGATGCGTGTTCAGGAGGAGGTCGTCGCGGCCGCTGGTTCCTTTCTCGGCTATCAGGTTTACCTGGCGCACCCCCCGGAGCGGTGTCTCCTCCAGTCGAACCTCAAGATCGGTCTTTTCGATGAGCCCCGCGAGGTGCTTCGCCAGATCGGCGGTGCCGTGCTCGCTCACCGAGATAATTTGGATGACCCGGCGGGCCTCCTCGAGAAAACTAAATCCCATCGTGCACTCCTGAGCATCGGGCCAGGCGCGCAAAGGCCCCCTGCCGCCGGTAAGGGTGGCATCGGGCCCGGGCGCAATCCGGGAGAGGCCTGTTTAGTGGCCCAATTCATAAGTACGCCAACGTCTGGGCAACCGATGCATCCCCGCTGACGGCGTTGCGCTCCTTGTGCCGTAGCTACTGGCTACTGCTCAGTCGCTCGCCTTGCCAGCGAGGCGCCTCGGCCGCCGATACGTCACCGTGCTTATGACCTGGACCACTTAGGCATATCGTCGGGAAGGGAGGGATTCTTGACCGGGGCCGCTCGCCAGGTCGGCGATAAGTCGGCAAGCTGGTTGAGGATTTCAGCGGATCACGTCGGGGCAGGGCCGATCCCGCGTGCGCAGAGGCCGCGCGCGCCGGGGGAAGCCCTTGACAACAGGGGTGCATTTTATAAAATTGGTTTTCATTTTCAGAAAGGAGCACCATGACCCAGGCGGCGCCGCCCAGGCCACGGAGCGCGAAGCGAAGAGACCGTCCGCTCGAGATCGACGTGCTCCGGAGGTACATCGAGGAGCATGGCCTAAAGATGACGGAGCAACGGAAGAAGATCCTCGAGACGTTCCTCAAAATGGAGGGGCATTTCGCCGCGGAGGATCTCTACGCACGCACAAAGCGGGTTGACCCTCGCGTGGGCTACACGACCGTTTATCGAACGCTTCGCCTTCTGTGTGAGTGCGGGCTGGCCCACGAGCGGCGATTCAAGGATGGCCCCACGCTTTACGAGCTCGGCCATACCCGTCACCACCACGATCATCTGGTCTGTGTGAAGTGCGGGAAGATCGTGGAGTTCGAGAACGATTCTATCGAGCGTTTGCAGAGAAAGGTAGCGGAGGATCAGGGCTTCGAACTGATCGATCACCGGCATGAACTTTACGGCCACTGCAAGGCATGCCGGGGCGCCTGAGTTTTAGTATTTTTTTGGCCGTAGCAGAAATTGAAAACCAATTTCAAATCACACCCGCATCCGGGGCATCGTGGGAGAGGGAAGATGAAGAGAGAAAAACCGAAGGGGACATGGGTGGTTTTCCTGATCGGATTTGCCGTTATCACATTCGCAAGTCCCGCCCGTGCTGATCGGGTATCGGAACTCGAGGAGACGGTGGCGGCGCTTACCGAGGGTCTGAAAGCGGTCAAGGAGGAGCTGGCCGACGAGCGGGAGGCCCGACGTGAGTGGGAGATTGACGATGGTCTCCGGTTTCAATCGCTCGAGGAGACGGCGCTCGAGAACCAGGGGGCCGTTTCGGGCCTGCAGTCGCTGGTCGATGAGTCGAGCCGCCTCAAGTTCGGCGGATACGGATCAGTCCGGTTCGAGAACGGGAATTCGAACATGCCATCCACCTTCACGTTTCGCCGTTTCGTGCTGACGACCGACGCCCAGGTGAACGATCGGCTGTCCTTCTTCTCGGAGATCGAGTACGAGCGCTTCAGCGAGCTGGAGCTGGAGAAGGAGGTGTTCAAGATCGCCGAGCAGGACAGCAGCGGACGAATCACCAAGGGGCTCGGCTTCAAGCAGGAGATTGAGGGAACCGACGGTTCGGAAATTGCGCTCGAGCAGGCCTGGGCCAAGTACAAGATTCTCGGTGATAAGCTGGCATTTCAGGTGGGCGCGCTACTGGTTCCCGTGGGGCGCTTCAATCTTTACCATGACGACAACCTGTACGAGATTCCGCGACGCCCTCTCGTGGTCAAGGGTGCGCCGGTTATTCCCGCAAGCGCCGCATGGACGGAGCTGGGGGCCGGCTTTATGGGAACGCTTACCCTTTTCGACGATCAGAAGATCTCCTACTGGGCCTACATCATGAACGGTGTCGAACTCGACGCCGTCATCGAGGAAGAGGTGAAGTTCCGCGAGCGGACCCCTGGCGGAACGGGACCGGTCACCCGGCGCGATGTTCTGGAACTGGAGATCGAGCTTCGAAACGCGAGCGGGACCTTCAACAAGGACGGGAACAACGACAAGGCCTACGCAGGGCGCATCGTGTGGGCCCCCACCCTGAACGCGGAGTTCGGCCTGTCGGTTTACGGGGGCCGCTACACGGACGTCCTCACCGGCGCCGATGAGAACATCAAGACCTGGGCGGGCGACCTTGTATACCGGCGCGGCCCCTTCGAGATTGTCGCCGAGGGATATCATACTTCCTTCGGAGACACGGCGAAGGTCTTCCGGGGATTGGCGAACCGAATCACGAATGGCGAGAGCGAGAGCGCCGATCCAATTCTTGAAAGCGAAATCGAAATAGCGGCCAGCGGTTTCTCGGGCGACCGGTTCGGCTATTATGTCGATCTGAAATACTACTTCTGGCCGAAATTCCTGAACAACACCTTCCTTGCCACGAGCTTTGCTGAGCCGGAGCTGGTTCTGGTGGGGCGCGCCGAGACTGTCGTCTGGCGCAACTACATCAAGGAGATGCGGATCGTTAACGGCGGCGTCTTCATTGATGACGAAGACCGGGTGCAGGATCGCTACACCCTGGCGCTGGCGTACCGGCCGGTGCCCGATTGGGTGATGAGCCTTGCCTGGGAGTACACGTTTGCAA
>CBDUXZ010000216.1:0-4361 GCA_965371325.1 uncultured bacterium
CCTGAGCTCTCTCGTGTCTGCTTACTGTGCCGCCTATCTCCGTGGCTCCATCTCATTCATGCCACAGGGGCTCGGGACGCGCGATGCCTCGCTCGGATTGTTTCTGCATGCCGCCGGCGCTTCGCCCGAGCAGGCGGCGTACGCCGCACTGGTCGTCCGTGCTGCCACGACAGGTTTCTCCTTTGTTCTGGGCATTCTTGCCGCCTGGGCGATGGGGCTTTCACGACGGCCGCCGGTCGTGGGGGAGACGGCACTGTCTCTCGAAACGCTCGAGCCGGGTGCAGGCACGCTGACGCGCGCCACCCGCCACCGGGGGAGCGAGGCGCGGCAGTGAAAGGCACGTACTCGGCCGGGCAGGTTACGCTCGTCGCGGCGCTTCTCTGTTTCGCGGCCCTGGCAGCAACCTTCCAAATCTACGATCACGATGTGGGCTTCCACCTGAAGACGGGCGAGTGGATTGCCCTGAACGATCGATTGCCGACGACCGATCCATTCTCCTTCACCCGGGCCGGCGCGCCCTGGCCGCTGCAACAGGGAATTTCGGCCTGGGTTATCTGGCGAATTTACGACGCCGGCGGCGTCGACGGCCTCATCGCCATGAAGGCGGCCCTGGTCACCCTGATCTTCGGCGTGGTTCTGTGGATCTCCTGGCGGGAGGGCGGTTCACTCACCCTGGCTGCCGCCGTGACGGCGCTTGGCATTCTCGCCGGGCGCTACCGCTTCTATGAGCGTCCGATGCTCCTCTCGACGCTTCTTCTGGCGCTGGTATGGGCCTGCCTCACCGTTCACCGCAGGCGGGGGGGCGTTGCGCCTCTCGCCGCCGTTGTGTTGCTTCTCGCACTCTGGGCGAATCTACACGCGGGGTGGGTTCAGGGGATGCTCCTCCTGGCTGTATTCGCGAGCGCGGGAACCCTCGCGGCGCCTCTGAATTTGGCGGGGTCCCGGTCCGATAGATTCGCTGACCGTCTCCGAAGCACGGCGGGCCCCTGGCTGGCATGGGTGTCGGCACTCGGGCTTTCCATCGGGTCGCTTGCAATCTTTCATCCGAAGGGCCCGGGGGTATTGCTTGTTCCCCTGACGATGGCTCGCAGCGCCTGGTTCCGCGCCCACGTTTCGGAGTTCACGCCCCTCCCGTTCGACAACTTCCACGCTGTCTGGGTGCTTATCGTTCTCACCGCCGGAGCACTTCTCCTTGCGATGATCCGTGGCAGGCTTCGGCTGCTCGATGCCGCGGTCTTCGGCCTGTTCGCGGGGAGCGCGCTGTCCGTGAACCGCAACATGCTTCCGCTTGCCGTGATCGGCCCGCCAATCCTCGCCCGCTACGTGCGCGCACTCATCGCCGACGGGTGGGGAGGATGGCTCGGCGATCTCACCCGCCGCCTTGCGGCGCCGGCCCTCGTGATCGGCATGGCATGCGTGGCGTGGTTCGGCTTCGTGGAAGGGGAGCGATTCCGGTTCGGTTTCGGCATCGACGCGCGCAGCACCCCCCTTGGGGCCTTCAGGTTCATCGATGAGAATCGGCTTCCCGGTGAGGTCTGGAACGAGGACGCCTGGGGGGGCGCATTTCTGTGGCACTTCTGGCCCCATCGCCGGGACTTCGTCGACAACCGTCTCGGCGTGTTCAACGAGGCGTTCTTCAGGGAAATTTACATCCCCGTCAGGGACGGCCAGGAGGGATGGGAGTCCGTCCTCGACCGCTACGGCGTAAATACGCTGCTCATGGAAATGGCCGAAAAACCGATAGGAATACAGGAACGTGCGTTCCGGAGTCCTCGGTGGGCCCTGCTGTACTGGGACGACACGAGCATGGTTTACGTGCGCCGATCGGCCGCCCGGAAGGAGTTGCTTCAGCGTTTCGAGTATCGGGTCGTCGATCCCACCGATCTCCTGGCGCGCCTCGCCGTCGCCGCAACCCGCCCTCAGGCAATCGCGGAGCTCGAGCGCGCCGTCGATGAGTCCGGCCGTTCCTGGCGGAGCCTTAACGGGCTCGGCGTTGCCTACGGCATAGCGGGGCGCTACGCCGATGCCTCTGCTGTATTTCACGAGGCACTGGCGCTCTACCCGCGTTCCACGGCGACGCTCGAAAACCTCGCAGTCGCGGAGCGACGTCTGGCCGGGAAAGCGGAAGAGGATAAGCGGGGCACCCGGGGGGAAGGCTCCTGAGAGCGAACGACGCGGAAGCCGCCTACCCGGATTCCGTGAGGGGGAGAACGGTGAATCTCAGGCGGTGGGTGGCCTGCTCCGCCATTCTGGCGCTTCTGGGCGTTGCAGCGCTCCTGCAGGCGCGCGTGGATCGCCATGCGCCACACAGGAACGAGCTGGCCGGCATCCTCTACATTCCTTCCGGCGCGTTCGTCAAGCAGACCGCCCTCGGCTTCGACCAGGCCTGGGCGGATCTCCTCTGGATTCGCACGATTGGCTACTACGCTGATGAGATGACGCTCGAGGGGAAGTTCACCTACCTCTACCACATGCTCGACATCATCACGACGCTCGATCCGAGGTGGCTCTACCCGTACCTTTTCGGCGGTATCACGCTCTCGCTCGATCTCGGCCGCCCCGATCTGGCCAACAAGCTACTGCGAAAGGCGATCCCCGCGCATCCGATAGTCTGGAAGATCCCTTTCCTCATCGGCTTCAACGCCTACTTCGGTATGGGAGAGGCCGGAACGGCCGCCCGCTACATCGAACAGGCCTCACGGCTGCCAGGCGCGCCTACTTACCTGGCGGGCTTTGCATCCCGCCTGTATGCGAAGGGAGGGAGCCGTGAGAATGCGCTCCGGATTCTCAGGGAGGTCATTGAACAGACGGAGGATCCGGTCCTGAGGAAACGGCTTATAAAGCGCTACCGGCAGATTCGCTCGGGCGCCTTCGAAGGCTCCCTGAATGAGCCGCGCAAGGGGGAAGCGCAATGAGCGTCGCCCTGAGATTAGAGAACCTGGTGAAGGAGTTCCGTCACCCATTCATGCTCGGGAAGGTCCGCGTGATCGACGATCTGAACCTCGAGATCCGGGAGGGAGAGACCTACGGCTTCGTCGGACCCAACGGCGCCGGGAAGAGCACGACGCTCAAGTTGATAAACGGTCTTTTGCGCCCGACCTCGGGGCGGATAGAGATCCTTGGTGTGGATCACCGGGACGTTTCGGTGAAGGCACGGCTCGGTTTTCTTCCGGAGAATCCCTATTTCTATGACTATCTCTCGGCGGAGGAGTTTCTCGATTTCTATGCACAGCTCTTCGACATCGCGCGGACTGACCGGCGGCAACGGGCCAAACGGCTCCTGGAGCGCGTGGGCCTGGGCGCGCGGGCGTCGGATCCGCTGAGGAAGTACTCCAAGGGGATGACGCAGAGGCTGGGACTGGCGCAGGCCCTCATCAATGATCCCGAGCTGGTCATCCTCGACGAGCCGATGTCGGGTCTTGATCCGATCGGGCGCAGTCAGGTGCGTGACATCATCCTGGAACTGAAGAAGGAGGGGCGCACGGTGTTCTTCAGCTCGCACTTCATCCCTGATGTGGAGATGATCTGCGATCGGGTTGGAATTATCGTCGAGGGGAAACTCCGGGACCAGACCGATCTGCACGAGTGGCTGGCCATGAGGGTACCTACAAGCGAGCTGCGCGTGGCCGGAATTTCGGAGGAGACCTTCGACAGGATTCGATCCCTTTCGAGCCGGACCGTCGCCAGCGGAACCGAAATTCTCCTGGAAGTTTCCGACGACGGGACGGTCGAGAAGGTCATCGATCTCGTTCGCGTCGACGGGGGGCGGATTATCACCTTAACCCCGCATCGCGAATCGCTCGAGACGCTCTTTTTGCGTGAGGTGAAGAGTCCGAGAGCAAATGAGAAGGAACCGGAAGGGGGGCCGTCGTGAAGGTTCAAGCGATAGCCATCAATACTTTTCGTGAGGCCGTCAGGGACAAGATCCTCTACAGCCTGCTCTTCTTCGCCATCGCGCTGATCGGCGCGTCAGTGGTTCTGAACAGGCTTGCCATCGGGCAGCAGACAAAAATTATCACCGACATCGGCCTCGCGAGCATATCCCTCTTCGGAACACTGATTGCCATCTTCGTGGGGATTGGCCTTGTCTCGAAGGAAATCGAACGGCGGACGATATTCACGATTGTTTCCAAACCCGTAAGCCGGGGTAGGTTCATTGTCGGAAAGTATCTCGGGCTTCTGCTGACGTTGGCGGTGGAAGTTGCAATCATGTCGGCCTGCTTCCTGACAATGATCACGATCTACGCGGATGACCTCGTCGCACCGTCGCTCATGGCCATCGGACTCATTTTTGTCGAGCTTTCGGTGGTGACTGCGGTGGCCATTCTTTTCTCCTCTTTCTCTACGGCTTTTCTCTCCGG
>CBDUXZ010000217.1:0-4348 GCA_965371325.1 uncultured bacterium
CCTTCCCCCGCATCGCCGGAACGGAAAGGCATCCCTCCCAGTCCTCCTCCTTCCCCGTGCCGATGGGCGTGATTTCGGGGTTGATCAGAACGAGGAGAGGTATGTCAGGGGCCGACGGGTAGCGCAGATTGGAATCCACCTCGATCGCGGCCACGCGCGAGGAGACATGCACCTGCGGCGCGGCCAGGCCCACCCCCTCGTACGCCTGCATGGTCTCGATCATATCGTCGATGAACCGCTGGAAGTCGGGCGTCCGGATCTGCTCCACCGGGACGGGGGCCGATTTCTCGCGAAGAACCGGATGTCCCAGCTGCGTAACCTTGAGAATTGCCATGCCCCTCTCCTCTAATAAGTGGCCCAATTCATAAGTACGCCCACGTCCGGGCAGCCGATGCATCCCCGTACGTATGAACTGAACCCCCTAAGGCGCCCTGAGCTCGATGTTCACATCCGACTGCCCGACCGTGGCGGGGTTGCCCGCATAACTACCTTCCAGATCGGTTGGCTCCCGCGTACTGGCGTTTCCGTCTGAGTCGAGCCGCACCGTTACGTTGATCTTTCCCGTGAAGGGCATCCCCGGAATCATCGCGTTGTTGCCGGAGAGCGTATACGCCATCGGAAATTTTGGAGATCCGATGCGCTTCACGGCAATAGGCGGCGCCTTCTTGCTTCTTGCCATTTTTGCGATGACGTAGAGCGTGCCGCCGGGAGGTGGCGTTACCCCCTCGGCGATGCGTATCTCGCCGCGGATCGCGCCACCGGCCGGGGGTGTTGCGGCGGGCGGAGCGGGCGAGGGGGAAGCAGCTTTCGGCGCCACATCGACGGCCTGTCTTTCGGGAGGCGGCCACGGGGGTGCCCCCGGACCGTGGCCGGGCAGGAATTCCGAGACGTCACGGTCTGTCTGTTCCGGCTGCGTGCCCGTCTCTGACGGATCGTCCGAACAAGCGGTCGCCCCGAGTAGCGAAAGCATCACGAGCAGCGAAAACGTGGTAACTGCAGCAGGTAAACGCATCTGTCTACACTCCCCCGATCAGGTGGCTTTGTCGACGCGCTTCATCCATTCGGCAAGATGGGCGCGCGATGAGATGATCGCCTCCGCATCAGGCGTGAGCCCGGTCACAAGTCCCCGGAGCATGGAGAAAATAGCGATGTCGCACAGATAGGGATCCGGGCCCAGGAGGAAAGCGTCTGCGGCGCACAGATGATCGAGGGCGCCCATGAGCTCTGTGAACTCGCCCTTCACCATGTCGGCGCTCTTCCTTCCGATGCCCTGGGTTTTTGCCAGCTTGCGGATCCCCGCGGGCGCGACGAGGGGTCCGATCAGCGAAACCGGGAACTCTGCCTTCGCGAAGAGCATCCGCTTGCAGCGCTTCGCATTTTCCGGGTTGAACCACCTGAAATAGATGCTCATGAAGTAGAGCGACTCGTCGGCCCAGTCTTCCAGGAGCGTGTTACGCGCCTGCAGAACTTCGTCCCTGGGAAAGAGCGGGGGATCGGGGTGCTGCGCCTCGAGAAAGCGTGCGATGTGTGCCGAGTCGGAGACGGTGCGCCTGTTGTAGGTGATGGCGGGGAGCTTGCCGATGGGGTTGACCTTCCTGACCTCGTTGGGAAGGAACAAGTCACGGATCGTGAACGCGAGCCCCTTGTGGTTTAGCAGACGATGCGCCTTCAGGCAGAAGGGCGAGATCGACTCGAGCCCTTCATCCCCGGGGAACTGATAAAGCGTAATCTCCGGCGTTTTATCCATGGCTGGCTCCTGGGCGGCCGACGGCGGGTACCATAACACCCGCCTCCCGAAATATAAAAAGGCCCCGCTTGACCCGTCGTCCCGAGCCCGATTATGATAGGTGCAAGTTTTGCACGCAACGTTCCCAGCGTGCCCCTGCCTGAATTATCTTCGATTGGAGTGACCCATGGCCTTATACACCGAGCCCGAAGCGCGCCCGGACGCGCCCCAGGCCGAAGAGATCCTCGGCGCCGGAGTTTCGCGGCGAGGCTTCCTCAAGGGGACGCTGGGAGGGACCCTTGCGCTTGGCGCCGCGAGCTTCCTGCCGTCCGGCTGCGCCAGGTATCCCGACGCACCCACCGGTCTCGTCGTCTTCAACGCGAAGGAGTACGCGATCGTCAATGCCGCCGCCCGGATTTACGTCGGCGCCGACGTGGCGCGCGAGGGAATCGACGTGGCGCGCTTCTTCGATCATCTCGCCCGCAACTTCGCGCCCTGGATACTCGTTCAGATCAAGCAGGGGCTCGCGGTCTTCGAGCACGGCCCGCTCCTGTTCAACTTCTCCCTCAAGACGTTCACAAAAATGGATGAAGAGGCGCAGAAGGCCTACGTTGATGGATGGTGGAACAGCTCCCTCGTCTTCCGTCGCGGGTTGAACCTCGCCATCCGGAATATCTGCTTGAGCGGTTACTACCTGCAAGCTTCCTCATGGCCGGCGATCGGTTACAAGGGCCCCTGGATAGGACGCGTTAACGTGCCGGTGGTCGCGCTGCGATTCCCGCTCGGGGAAGGGAGCGTAAAATCATGATCTACACTCATAGCGCGACCCCCAAGGATCTCGATCTTCGCGCGGATGTCTGCATCGTTGGTTCGGGCGCCGGCGGAAGTGTCATTGCGAAAGAGATGGCGGACAAGGGCCTCAGGGTCGTGGTGCTCGAAGAGGGGGGCTACTACACGTCGAAGGATTTCACGCAGCTGGAGCGCGAGATGCTGCAGAAGCTCTACAAGGAGCGGGGAAACCAGGCGACCGCGGACCTTGCCGTCGCTGTCTATCAGGGACGATGCGTCGGGGGCACCACCGTCGTCAACTACCTCTGCTCCTTCAAGACCCCCGACCGGGTCTTTCGCGAGTGGACCGAAAGGGGCGTCGCGGGGATGAGTCCCGCGGAAATGAAGCCCCATATCGAGAGCGTATGGGAAACCCTCTCGGTAAAGAAGATGCCCGAGTCGATGCTCAACAAGAACAACCGGCTCCTCAAGATCGGCGGTGATGAGCTCGGGTGGAAGGGAGAAACCTTCTGGCGAAACGAGATCGGGTGCTGGGGGTCGGGTTTCTGCGGCGTCGGTTGCTCCTACGGCGCGAAGCAGAGCGCGCTGCTGGCCTTCCTCCACCAGGCCGTGAACAACGGCGCCGATATCTACGCGGGCTGCCGCGTCGACCGAATTCTCACGGAGGGTGATCGCGCCGTCGGTGTCGAGGGGGTCACCCTGGATCCCGAGACCGATGCGCCCCGCGGAAAACTCACCGTGCGGGCCGACGTGGTCGTCCTCGCTTGCGGAAGCATCAATACCCCCGAGGTTCTCCTTCGATCGAAGATCGGCGGCGCGATGGTGGGGAAGAATCTGCACCTGCACCCCGCGCTCACCGTAAACGCGCTCTTCGAGGATGAGGTTCAGAATTATTATGGTGTGAAGCAGGGCTATTTCATCGATGAGTTCAGCGACGTGTTCCACGACGAGATCGACGCCGGCTACCTCATCGAGGGCGTGGGGGGGCAGGCCGGGCTCGGGGCATTGGCCCTGCCGTCCCAGGGCGCGTGGCACCGCGAACGGATGAAGGAGTATTCCAAGCTGACCCTTACAGGGGTTCTGGTGCGCGACCGGGATGATTCGGGAAGCGTGTCGCTAGATGGCGACGGCCGCCGCAAGATCGAGTACGCGGCCAGCGAAGCCCAGCAGCGGCTCTGGAAAGAGGGACTCAAGAGGACCGCGGAAGCGTTGCTTGCCGCGGGCGCGAAGGAAGTCTACCCGGGTCTGCTCGCTCCCATCACGATCCGGAGCAAGAAAGACCTGGCGCTCATCGACGAGGCCGGGACCGGACCCGGCCAGATCCTCGTTTTCAGCATGCACCAGATGGGAAGCGCGCGAATGGGCGAGGATCCGAAGAGGTCGGTCGTGAACTCGAACGGCCGTGTCCACACCACGAAGAACCTGATGATCGCTGACGCGAGCGCTTTTCCGACCCCTTCGGGAGTCAATCCCCAGATCACCGTCTATACCGTTGCGCATCACCACGCGAAGTTCCTCGCCGGCAACTGGGACGATGTTGTGAGCGGGAAAGCCTGAGTCGATCGGAAAAGGTGAAAATCGAAGAGCCCGGCACACCTCTGCCGGGCTCTGTTTCCAACGCTTCGAGGGAGAGTTCAGATGCGTTCCAGTTCCTTCTCTATGTAGTGCTCCAGAGCCGATTGAAGGCCCAGTTGCATCTTCCTGAAGATCACACCCATCCCGCGGGAGTAGCTTGACTTCTTTCCATTACCGCTGCTCTCGTTCACCCAGATGACAAGCGCCGTGGTGCGTATCGAAGGCCCATCCGGAATCGCAAAAGCGATCGTGATCTCT
>CBDUXZ010000218.1:0-4332 GCA_965371325.1 uncultured bacterium
TCTTTCCGCAGGCGCTATGTCCTATGACGGCAAAGTTCCTGAGTGCTTTTGCGGGTATCTCCTTCATCGTGGTTCTCCTATGAGCCGCGGCCCGCACTCACCGGAGCGGCCTGTCGCGGAAAGTGAACGCTGAGCCCGGGCCGCCCCGGCTGTCATCACCTTTTTCTTCGATGTCGGCCAAAATACTGCGCGGCGATCTTTCCGAGTTTGTGGTTCAGGATGTGATCGCGCGACAGGAAAGCCAACAAGGGCCGCGAACGTGTCCCGATCTGTTCAAGGGTATCTTGAATCTCCTCGTTGTCCGGGTCGATCTTGAGTCCCTTGCGCAACGCCCTCACCGCCAGCCCCCTCTGTTTCGACGCGAGGTGAACCAGACCTAGATTATGGTAGAACTCGCTCTGGTAGAACTGTTTTCTGATTGCTTCACGGCAGAACTCCTCGGCCTCCCGGTAGTTCTTCTCCCCGAGCGCAATCGCCAATCCAAGGTAGGAGAGGCATTGGGCCGACGACGGGTCTATATCGAAGCTCGATCGCAGGTTCCTCACGCTTTCGGTGTAGTGTCCCGCGTCGAGAAGCCGAATCCCGCGATCCAGAAGATCGCTTGCCGTCGAATCTGAACCCATCAAATATCCCCCCAGAATAGACGCCGGCGTGATGATCTCAGCAATGTTCCTCACGGTTCCGCTCATGCAGAATTCGAAGCCCGTCGAGGGTCAGGTTGTCATCGACCTCCGATATGGTCGAGGACTCCGCGGCAATGAGACGCGCGAATCCGCCCGTTGCGATCACTTTGGGCGTCTCGTCGTATTCGCGCCGCGCGCGATCGACAATACCGTCCACAAGACCGACGTAGCCGAAGAGAATGCCTGACTGCATCGAGCTGACCGTGTTCTTCCCGATCACCTGCTTTGGTCTGATTACCTCGATCCGGGGAAGCTTGGATGCGCGGTTGAACAGTGCCTCCATGGAAATCATGATCCCGGGCGCGATCACGCCACCCAGATACACCCCTTTGGAAGAGACACAGTCGAACGTGGTCGCCGTTCCGAAATCCACCACGATGATTCCCTCTTTGTACTTCTCAAAAGCCGCCACCGCGTTCACGATTCGATCGGCTCCCACCTCCTTCGGGTTGTCATAGGAGATGGAGATCCCGGTTTTCACCCCGGGCCCCACGACAAGGGGCCGTTGCTTGAAGTAGGCCTCCGACATGCGCACCAGGGCGTGGACCGTGGGGGGGACAACACTTGCAAGCGCGATCGCACTTACTTCGCTCATCTCGTAGCCCGCCATCGAGAAGAACCCGCGAAGCAGAATCGCATACTCGTCCTTCGTCTGATCGCTGCGCGTGGCGACCCGCCACGTTTGCAAAAGCTCCTTGCCCCGGTACAGTCCGAAAACCGTGTTTGTGTTTCCGACATCAATGGCCAAAAGCATGTCGCTCCCCGTCCTTGCGCGCGTCAGCTCCCGGGAGGCCCCGTCGACCCGAGAGGAGGCCGCCGTCCATTTTACCTGAGAAGCTGCACATCCCCCGCCAGAATTCGCTCGGTGTCCCCCGCGGGGGTCCGAACTCGCAGCGCGCCGTCGTCCTCAAGGCCCTCCGCAACACCCTCCACGCTCCCCTCTGAAAGCGACACCCGAACCTGCCGCCCCCACAGATCAGACATCCCCGCGTATTCGCCGGAAAGCCTGGAGAACCCGGCTTGCCGAAACTCTGTGTAACACGCCTCGAGGGCCTGAAAAAACCGGACGGCAAGGTCCTTCCGGGAGACAGGGTGGCCACAGGCGACGAGGAGAGAGGTGGCCGTCCCGGAGAGTTCCGGGGGGAGATCCTTCTCTTCGAGGTTCACATTGATCCCGATCCCGAGGACGACGTAGCGGAGGATCTCACCGACGGACGTCGCCTCCACCAGCGTTCCCGAGACCTTTCTTCCCCCGATCAGGATGTCGTTGGGCCACTTGATGCGGGGGCCCGTCCCGGGCGGTCCGTCGTAGACCGACGAGATGGCTCTTCCGGCCGCCACCGCTCCCACCAGGGTGAGCTGCGGGATCTGCGGCAGTGGGATCGTCGGGCGGAGGATAATCGAAGCGTAGATGTTCGTCCGCGGCGGAGAGTACCAGCTTCGCCCCAGGCGCCCGCGCCCGTGGGTCTGTTCTTCCGCGATGACCGTCGTGCCCTCGGGCGCCCCCGCCTCGGCGAGATCCTGAGCGACGCGGTTCGTGCTGTCGGTTGAGAGAAGATGACGGATCTCCCGGGCGATAAAGCGCGTATCGAGAGCTTCCATGAGTTCCGGGGGAATCAGGAGATCCGGCGCGGCGATGAGACGGTAGCCCCGGGACGTGTGGGCTTCTATTTCGAAGCCCGCTTCCCTGAGTGCGCCGATGTGCTTCCAGACCGCTGTCCGGGAGACGCGCAGGCTTCGGCTGATGTCGGCTCCGGAGATGAAAGCCTCCGGCCTCTTCCGCAGAAACGCCAGGATCTCGATCGCCCGGTCTCCAAGGTGGAGAGGGATGTCAACTCCGGGGTGGCGTGTGCTGCGCCTGGTCATCGGCTCTCTTCCTTGTCGGCGGGTCCGGGGGTCCGTAGGGGACTCGTGATCTCCAATGAGAGATCCGCAGCGGGCGCCGAGTGCGTCAATGCGCCGATTGAAATGAAATCGACGCCCGTCTCCGCCACTGCGCGTACTGTCTCCAGCGTAACCCCGCCGGACGCCTCGAGGGATGCGCGGCCGGCCGTTACCGCCACGGCTTTCCGCAGAGCGGAGACGTCCATGTTATCCAGCAGTATGCGATCGGCATCGGCTGCGAGCGCTTCCTCGAGTTCCGGGATGCTCTGAACTTCCACCTCCAACGGCGCTTCAGGCGCCAGGCGGCGCGCGCGATCGATTGCCTTTGCCGTTCCTCCCGCCGCCCGCACGTGGTTATCTTTTATGAGGATGGCGTCGTAGAGGCCCATCCGGTGATTGATCCCCCCCCCGCAGTGAACCGCGTGTTTCTCCAGGGCCCGCCACCCGGGCGTTGTCTTGCGCGTGTCGAGGATCCGGGCGTCGGTCCCCTTGACTGCCGCCACGAAGCGGGCGGTGTGTGTCGCGATGCCGGAGAGGCGCTGGAGAAAATTGAGCGCCGTCCGCTCGCCCGCGAGGATAACCCGGAGCGGCCCTTCGATCCCAGCCACGGCAGCGCCCCGCCCGAGGAGCGCGCCCTCATCGACGCGGGGGGTGAATGATACTTCCGTGCCGATCGTACGAAAGGTTCTCTTCGCCGCCTCGAGCCCCGCCAGAACGAGGGATGAGCCTGCTCGGATCTCGCCGGCGCCCGCGGCACCCTGATCGATCACCGCTTCGCTCGTAAGATCCCTGGGCGGGCTTCCCAGATCTTCTTCCAGCGCCAGCGCTACAATCTCATCGAGCCCGCGAAACTCGTCCCCGGGGGCGATCACTTCGGCCTCTCTTCAAGGTTCGCTCGGATGTTTGCCAGGCCGGCCCTGAGCTTCTCGCGTGCCTCGGTGGCTTCCGCAAGCCGCTGCCGGTTCTCCTCGACGACCTCGTCGGGCGCTCGATCGACGAAGGCGGGGTTTTCGAGCTTTCGCGCCAGGGCAGCGATGTTGCTCTCGATCTTCCTGAGGGTTTTCTCGAGCCGTCGTGCCTCGTCCGCGAGATCCGAGTCCGGAAGCGCCACGTGAACCTCGACCTTTCCGGCGACGGCCATCGAGGAGAGGGGGGGACGCTCGGACAGCGCGGCGAATGTGACCGCCTCTATCTGGCCCAGGCGAAGAAGGTGTTCCTCCCCGTGTTTTAGAGGTTCGAGCGCAGTATCGTCGTCCGAGAGAAGGTAAACATGAACCTTCCTCCCGGGCGGTACCCCCATTTCACCGCGGATGTTGCGAACGCGCGTGATGACCTCGATGAGGGCGTCGAGACGGATCACTTCGGGATCGGTCTCGTAGGCGCTGAACGGGGCGGGGTAGGTGGCGACCATGACGTGCCGGGCCTCACCGCTGCCGCGGGGGAGCGCGCTCCAGAGCTCTTCCGTGACGAAGGGCATGATCGGATGGAGGGCCTTGAGGATATCCCGCAGGACGCGCACGAGCGTCGCTTGTGTGGTCGGGCGTCTTGCCGAATCCGCCAGGGAGGGTTTTGAAAGCTCGATGTACCAGTCGCAGTAGATGTTCCAGATGAACTGATAGAGGGCGAGAGCCGCGTCATTGAAGCGGTAGGCCGAAAAATTTTTGTCGAGGGTGCGGAGCGTTTCGCCAAGGTGCTTGAGGATCCAGCGATCCGCCGGTGCGAGATCAGCGCGCTCGGGCGCATCGGGATCGAACCCCTCGAGGTT
>CBDUXZ010000219.1:0-4287 GCA_965371325.1 uncultured bacterium
CACCCGCAGCGCATCCTCGAAAAGAGCGATGCTGCTGCTCCACGCCTGCGTCCGGGCGCGGCCGACGCCCATGAAGGCAATCAGAACCACGGAGACCGCCAGGAGGATCGGCATCTTCGGCAACCGCCAGCGGTCGCACAACTCCTCTCCCCCATAGCTCACCATGATGGCCAGGCCGATGATCGACATATACATGTATCGATCGGCCATGGCTTGCAGCCCCACCTGCACCAGTCCCAGCATCGGCACCAAGGTTCCGAGGAACCAGAGCCAGCCGACAAGCAGGTATGCGCTTTTGCGGGATGCGGCAACCGAAAGGGCGGATACGGCAAGCAGAACAATGAGGGCCGGCACCACCGCACCGGCCAGGATGCTCACGTCAGGGTGGGGATAGAAGACGGCCAGATCGCCGGGCCAGAAGAACTTGCGGATGTATGAGCCGTAGGCCACAACGGCGTTTTCGAGGCGTGCTCCGAAGGGGAGGGAGATGAAGGATTTCATCGTCTCGGCCTGGGCCAGATACGTCACCACCGACAGGGCCGCGGCCATCGCGAAGAGCGGCAGCTTCTCCCACAGCAAGGCGAAGAACTTCCCGCCCGGCCACTCGCCCTCTTCTTCGTCCTTCGAAAATGAAATGCGCCGAAGCGGCCAGAAATCGAAAAGGAGAAGCGTAAATGGGAGCGTTACCGAAGCCGGCTTGGTCATCATGCCGAGGGCGCAGGCCAGAAGGACGAGCGAATACGCACCCGCCCCCCGCCGCTTCACGAAGCGAACATACGCCGCCAGGGTGAGCATCCAGAAGAAGCCGCTGAGGATGGTTTTACGCTGTATCCCCCAGGCCACGGGCTCGACCTGCAGCGGGTGAACCAGGAACAGGAAGGCCGCCACCGCGCTCGGCCAGCGGCTCCCGCTTGCCGTGCGAAGAACGAAGAAGAGGAGAATTGCATTGGCGGTATGGAGGATCAGGCTTGTGAGGTGATGCCTGCCGGCGTCGTCGCCGTAGAGCCCATAGTCAAGGGTGTGGGAGAGCCATGCGACAGGCACCCAGTTACTGGATAAAGTGGACCTGAAAGCCCATGCGATCTCTTGCCACCCGAAGCCTCGCTGTAAGTGCTGGTTCTTCGTCAGGTAGAGCAGATCGTCCCAAACGATGAAGTCGTTCGAAGTGATCTTCCAGAGGACGATCGCGGAGCACAGAACAAGGGCGGCGGCGATAAGGATCTCGAAGCGGTATTTGCGCATCCTGGCGTTCCCACTATCCGGGCGTAAAGTCCCCGCAGGCCAAATTCCCCGAGGCGCGAAAACCGGCCGGCTCCCTCGAGGACAAAGAGCAATTAGGGCCGTGACGGGGATCGCTGCGGAGCTGCAGAGCGTCCTCCGCAAGGACCGGCATCGACGGGCGTGAAGGGACAATCGGAGTTTCGCGGCCTTCGGGACGCTTGAATCTCTTGTCAGATCTCGGCCATGATACAGGAACAGGAGGCGAACCACCAAGCTCGCAACAACCGGGAGGAGCAGCAGCATGACTGTAGCCAACATGTCCGACGCCGAATTCTTCGATCTTTGCACACGCGTCCGGGGTTTCGTCGACGATCGCGTCATCCCCATGGAGCCGGTTCTGGACCGCGGCGACAATGGGTCCGCAGGGGAGATGAAAGCCCTTCAGGAGGAGGCCAGGTCCCAGGGGCTCTGGGCCCTGAACCTGCCGGTCGAGATCGGGGGCGGAGGCATTCCCTTCATGCCCTATGTCTATCTGAACGAGATCATCGGCCGATCGGAACACGCGATGGCCGCCCTCGGAACCCACGTCACCCAGGACAGCTGGATGTTCCATCGATTCGGATCGCTCGAGCAGAAGGAGCGCTGGCTGATGCCGATGGTGCGCGGTGAGATCACACCGAGCGTCGGGATGACCGAACCCGAGGTGGCGGGAAGCGACCCGACCGGAATTCGGGCCACGGGTGTTCTCGACGGAGACGAGTGGGTGATCAACGCGCACAAGTGGTTCACCACGGGCGCCAACGTCGCGGCCTTCACGACCATGATGTGCGTGACCGAACCCGAGGCGGCGCCACATCAAGGAGCCAGCATGATCGTGGTTCCGACCGACACGCCGGGCTACGAAGTCGTCCGGGTGGTTCCGACGATGGGAGACACGAAAGGCCTTCATTGCGAGATCCGGCTCACCGACGTTCGCGTTCCCGCATCGAGCCTGCTTGGTAAGCGGGGCCAGGGGTTTTTTATCGCGCAACGGCGCCTGGGCCCGGGCCGGATTTTCCACTGCATGCGCTGGCTCGGCCAGGCGGAACGCGCCTTTGAGCTCATGTGCGATTATGCGCTGAAGCGCGTGGCCTTCGGCGGGCCGCTGGCGCAAAAACAGACCGTGCAGAACTGGATCGCTGACAGCGCCGCCGAAATACAGGCGGCCCGTCTTCTGACCCTGGACGCAGCGAGAAAGATCGATGAGGGAGACGAAGCGCGAGTTGAGATCAGTCTCATCAAGTTTTTCGGCGCCAGGGTTCTCCACGACGTCATCGATCGCGCCATCCAGGTACACGGTGCGCTCGGGGTTTCCGGAGACACACCGCTCGAGACGATGTACCGGCACGCCCGATACGCTCGCATCTATGACGGCCCGGACGAGGTGCACCGCATGGTGGTTTCCCGGCGAATCCTGAAAGCGTTTGCCGCCGGCGAGGGATGGAAGTTCAGCAAATGAGCGCAGCATGAAGGAAGCGGAGATCATCGCATGCGTCCTCCCGCACATCGAGAAAGAAGCGGCAGATGCGAGGGTGGAGATCCAGGGTCTTCGCCGCATGACGGGAGGCTCCGTGCGGGAGATTTGGGCCTTCGACGCGGTGGTATCGCGGCCGGGGGTCGAGAGCGAACTCTGGCCGCTGGTCTTCCTCCTCTTTCGCACACAGGGGCCCGAAGGGAAGCTCACACCGGAGCAGGAATTCAAGCTGGTGAGGACGGCCCACGCGGCCGGCGTTCCCGTTCCCCGCCCCCTCTGCCAGGGGAGTGCACCCTCCGGTGAGCCCTTCTACGTGATGGCACGCATCGCGGGGGAGACCATCGGCGGGCGCATCGTTCGGGAGGAACGCTACGGGCAGGCCCGTACCCGCCTCCCCGCGCAGATTGCCCGGGCTGCGGCTGCGATCCATCGCGTTCCCCTCGGGCGTGATCTCGATTTTCTCGCGGCGCCGCCCGAGGGCCGCTCGCCCGCGGCCTGGGAGATCGAGCGGCTCGAGGAACTCTACCGGCTGGTCACCCCCGACCCACATCCCGTCTTCGAGCTGGCCTTTCGGTGGCTGGGCAAGAACCTCCCTTCCGGAAGCCCCCGTGCGCTCGTCCACGGCGACTTCCGCATCGGAAACGTGATCGTCGACGAAAACGGGCTCCGCGCGGTTCTCGACTGGGAGCTCGCCCACGTGGGAGACCCGATGGAAGATCTCGGCTGGCTCTGCGTGCGCTCTTGGCGTTTTCGGGCGGACCGGCTTCCCGTCGGCGGCGTGGGAAAGCGCGAAGCACTCTTCGAGGCCTACGCCGTCGCCAGCGGCGCGCCGATCGATCCCGGTCGCGTGCGCTTCTGGGAGATCTTTGGAAATTTGCGCTGGGGTGTGCTCACGATCGTCCAGGCGCGCTTTTTCCTGGGGGGCGCCAGCGACAGCGTGGAGCTGGCCAGTATCGGCCGCAGGACCGCCGAGACGGAGTGGGAACTTCTCAATCTTCTGGAGAAAGCCTGATGCAGGACCGGCCGACCATACATGAGCTTCTGGATGTCGTAGGGCGCTTCCTTACGGATGATCTCGTTCCTCACCTGGAGGGGCGGAGGAAATTTCTCGCCCGTGTCTCGGCGAATGTCATTCGCATCGTCGATCGCGAAATCACCCTCGAGGAGGAGCAGATCGATCGCGAGTGGCGGGGACTCGACGCGCTTCTGGGGAAGGAGGACGCACCGAAGGGCCGCGCGGCCCTCCGGGAAGGAATTGCCCGGAGAAGCAAATCTCTTTGCGGGAGGATCCAAAGCGGAGAGGCGGACGGGGGCGTTTTTCGGGAGAAGGTGCTCGACCATCTTCGCGCGACCATCCGGGAGAAGCTTTCCGTGTCGGACCCCGCTCTTCCCGAACGGGATGATCACGCCACCTGATTTGACCTGGGGATGCCCGGGATCAGGTGTGCGCGGATGGCGAAGGGGTTCGGCGGAGGATGGTCGGGGCGGTCGGATTTGAACCGACGACCCTCAGCTCCCAAAGCTGATGCGCTACCAGGCTGCGCTACGCCCCG
>CBDUXZ010000220.1:0-4282 GCA_965371325.1 uncultured bacterium
GGGAAGCAGCGTGCCCCCAATCGCAATGGGAGGGGCCTGCAACCCGAGGAAGTAGGCGACACCACCGACGATGGGGATCAGGATCAGCCCGGTGGCGAAAACCCGGCCCCGCGAGATCCGCATTAGGATCACCGCCAGGAGAAACATGGGAAGAAACATACCGATAACCAGGTGCCCCCAGAAGGTGATCGCATAGGGGCCGAACATCATCATCTCGAACACTTCCATCGCCCCCGGTTCAGCGCTGTAAAACACGGTGAGCATTTCGGCGAAGAGGAAATAGCCGAGGACGGGGATCGAGAAGGCGAGCAACACACTCAGCTTCCGGATGACCTCCTCCCCGATCCCGACGCGGAGGAAGCGGCGAATGAAAACGACCGAGACCAGCAGGAGGGCCAGGCCTGAAACGGTCGCTGAGACGATGAACAACGGCGCCAGGATGGCCCCATACCAGCCGGGGCGCGCCTTCATGAGACCCAGGATCCAGGCCGTCACGGTGTGGAGCGCCACCGCACCGAGCAAACCCACCACCGCAAGAACCTTCAGGATGAGCCGATCCCTGGCCACGGCCCGGGGCGAGAGATCCATGTACCCGAGCGCCAGGAAGCGGTAGAACCCCGCGTACTTCGGCTTCATCTTCGAGAGCCGGACGAGATCGGCCCGCGTTCCGAAATAGCCGTAGGTGAGGCCGATGACGAGGTAGATGTTGACGACCGTCACGTCCCAGGAGAGCGGTGACGCCGGGTGCGGATACATCATGATGTAGAGCAACCTGTCCGGCCGCCCGAGGTCGAGAAGTATGAAGCAAACCGCGAGCAGGAGGCAGCTTATCGCCATCAGCTCGGCGATGCGGGCCACGGAACGGAACTCCTGGAGGCCGAACGCATGCACGAGCGATGCGATGATGATGCCGCCCGCGCTGAGCCCGATTAAGAAGATGAAGTTGATAATATACAGGCCCCAGTAAGTCGGGCGGTTCAAGCCTGTGACGCCCAGCCCGTGGGTGAGCTGTTGCGAGATGTAGACATAAATTGCTACGAGCAGGACCATCCCCAGGAAAAGCGCCCCGCCGATCAGGCGCGAGTCCCAGCGGAGAACCGTCTGGAACGGCGACACACCCGTGACGTCATCCTTCGGAGGGAACATCCCACTCTCCTTCGCTCAGATAGTAAACCTTGGGTTCCGTTCCCAAATCCTCGTGAAGGCGGAACGCGCGAGGGCTTTCCGTCAGCGCCTTGACCCGGCTTTTCGCATCATCGAGATCGCCGAAGGTGATCGCCCTGGCCGGACAGACTTCCTGGCAGGCAGTCCGGTAGTCCCCGTCCTGCAAATCCCGCTCTTGCGCGACGGCCTTCTCGCGTGCCTTCGCCAGACGGTGCGAACAGAAAGTGCACTTCTCGACCACGCCCTTGGGCCGAACCGAGACGTCTGGGTTCAATTTCGTTGCCATCTCTTCCGGCCACTCAGGCGCGTACCAGTTGAAAAACTTGATGGTGTAGGGACAAGCAACTGTGCAGTAGCGGCAACCGATGCAGCGCGGATATATCTGCGCAACGATACCTGTGGGCTCACTCTTGTAGGTGGCGCCTGTCGGGCAGACGGGAACACAGGGTGGGTTGTCGCAGTGGTTGCACAGCACCGGCATGAAACGGGCGCGGGTTTCAGGGAATTCCCCCTCGAAGGTGGAGAGAACCTGGATCCAGGCGATCTCCCGCCCTTTCTCCGCCTCTTCCGGAGAAGAGAAGGGGACGTTGTTTTCGACCTTGCAGGCCACGACACAAGCCTGGCAGCCCGTGCACCGGTCCAAATCGATCACCATCCCGTAGCGCGGCACTTTTTGCTCCTCAGGCGCGATAGATCTTCACGCGGGTCACCGCGAAGGCGGGGGCACCCGTCACGTCCATGGGCACCGTTCTTACGAGCTTGTTCGGATTCGCCCCCCGCCCCTTCGCCCAGCGGCCGCCTACTTCATGGCCCAGCCCGTAAGGGAGGCCGACGGCCGCAGGATTCGTCCCCGGGTGGAGGTGAGCCCGGGCCTTCACCCTGCCGAGCGGCGATTCGATCCAGACGATGTCACCGTCGCTGATACCGTGGCGCTCGGCCGTGGCGGGGTTCACGTCAACCCAGGAATCCCATGACAATCCGCTGCTTCCACCCGCGATCTCGAGCAGGTAGGGCATGTTCGCTGTCCGCCCCCCGGAAAAAGCGAGGGGCCGAAAGAGATCGAGAACCAGGGGGTATCCCTCCTCTTCCATGGCGAGGGGTGCCGGAAAGTCTCCTGCACCGGTCTTCTCTCCCGAATCGGGTCCTGCGTTCTCACCATCGGCGAGTGCACGCTGGACCCGGTCGGTGTGAAATTCGAACTTGCCCGAGGGCGTTTTGAGTGTGCGCCCCCACGTCTCGAACACGTAGTCGGGATCCCACCAGGCGCCGCGATCCAGAAGCGCGCCCCAGAACGCATCGAATTCAGAGGGCAGCGCCGCGCCCTTCACTCGACGAAAAGAGGTGTACCAGGGAGGGGACACCGCGGCCGCCATCATCCCCCGGCCGGCAGCGTGCACGCCGCGAACCCGCTCCTTGAGGAAGCTCTCCGTCTCCTGCCAGGGAATGGCCGCGCGCAGGGCGCCCCCGAGATAATCGGAGAGCGCAAAGAGAACATCCGAAGTGGCGCGCGTGTCGTAGAGCGGCGCGCGAACGGGGCTCCCGATCCCGAGAACCGGGAAGCCGACGTTGCGCGGCGTGGGGTTATCCTGCCACCGTTCGAGGAATGTGTGATCGGGCAGCACAAGGTCGGCCGCGCGGGTACTCTCGTCGATAAAGGGCGAGAAGCTGACGACGAACGGAACCTTGGCCAGGGCCTCCTCCATGCGAAGCTCCCGCGGGAGCGAGAAGCAGGGATTGGCCTGATGGAGGAAGACCGCCTGCGCGGCATAGGGCTCGCCTTTGATCATCGCCTCAGGCAGTCGATGGATGGCGCTCGCCGCCTCAAACGACGCACGCGCGCCCTCCACCCCATCGAGCCTCGGCCGCGCGCGACCCCGCGCCGCGATCTCATCGCGTGGCAGCGCATCGAAGGGGGCGAACGGGATCTCGCCGGGGAACAGCGTTCCGCCGGGCCGGTCCACGCTCCCCAGGAGCGCATTCAGGCAGTGCACGGCCCAGGCCGCGTAAACGCCATTCGAATAACGGGTGGCGCCCTGCCCCATCATCGCAATGGCGGGACCTGCATTCGTGAGTTCCCGCGCCAGGCGAGCCACCGTCGGCGCGGGAACGCCCGTCAGTCTCTCGACCGCCTCGGGTGAATAGTCGCGCAGCACCAGGCTGCGAAACCCGTCCCGGGTGCGGCCGGCGCCATCTTTCCACGCTTCAAAACCGCGCGCGTGCTTGCGCAGGAAGGCTTTATCATAGAGATCGTCCTTGACGATTACGTGCGCAATGCCCAGGGCGAGTGCGCCGTCTGTCCCGGGACGAATGGGAATCCACTCGTCCGCCTTGGCGGCCGTGGCAGAAAAGCGCGTATCGATTTGCGCGATCTTCCCCCGGCGGCCGGGGCGCCCCTGCCGCAGCTCCACCAGCGCGCGCGTCTGCCAAACGGGAGATCCGCCCCCCTCCAGCAAGTTCACGCCAAAGCTCAACACGTAGTCTGTTCGTTCGAGATCGTAAGCGACCGGACCGGAGATTCCCTGGGTTAGTTGAAGCACGGCGTCGTTGGCCACAGCGCCCAGCGCCGTCGACACATAGTTCGGAGAGCCAAAGGCCGAGAGGAAGCGATCCCAGAGGTCCCGCATGTGGCCCCGGTACTCCCCGCCGATCACGACGAGACCTTCGGGATGTCCGCTCTCGCGCAGAGGCCGGAGCCTTTCCGCCAGAATGGCGATTGCTTCCTCCCAGGAAACCTCCTCCCACTTCTCCTCGCCCCGGGCGCCCGCGCGTTTCATCGGTCGCCGGATGCGATCGGGATCGTAGAGCGTCTGGAGTGCGGCCGAGCCCTTCGGGCAGAGGCCTCCCTGGTTCACCGGGTGATCGGGATTCCCCAGCACCTTCACGGGCCAGCCGTCGAGCAGCCGAACGCGGATGCCGCAGCCGCCGGGGCATAGCTGGCAGACGGAGTTTACCCAGACTTCAATGCCCGGTCCCGGCCACTTGCGATCGCTTTCGGCAACGGCGGCAATGAGTTCCTTGAACTCCATCGGGAGCAGCGATAACCCCGCGGCAGTGCCTGCGATGCCGAGGAACTTTCGCCGGGTAATTTTCATTTCCACCCCTATCGGTGACACAGCAC
>CBDUXZ010000221.1:0-4280 GCA_965371325.1 uncultured bacterium
CCGAAGCCGACGAGGACCTCGCCCAGCCTGTGGGGGAGTTTCCAGCGGCGAATGAACTGCGAGAAGAAACCGATCCCGATCAGCGGAACAGCGAATGCCGTGATCTTCACCTTGAAGCCCAACAGGCTCACGATCCAGGCGGTCGTCGTCGTTCCGATATTTGCGCCGAATATGATTCCCAACGACTGGGCCAAATTCACAAGACCCGCGCTGGCGAATCCGACAACCATGACGGTCGTGGCGCTGGATGACTGCACGGCGCAGGTCACAAGGAACCCGGTCAGCGTTGCGCTGAAACGGTTGCCCGTTGCGCTTGCGAGAAGGGTGCGGAGCCGGGTCCCCGCAACCTTCTGTAAGGATTCGCTCATGACGCGCAGGCCATAGAGAAAAAGTCCGAGCCCGCCGAGCAGGTTCAGGAGGATGCTGAGAGTTTCCATTGAACCTCAGGTTCCGGGAGCGGAAAGTCGAGCACATCAGCGGAATGTCGGAGAAGTCTGCACGCGCCGTCGTTACAGGGGGGGCTGGAGCGCTGACATCTGGTCCGGGAGGAGGACCGGGCACGTCTCAGTCCTTCTTTCCCTGCTTGATGATGTTCATCGCCATGGCCATCATTCCGCCCACGTCGGCCACGCTGGCGGGCAGCACAAGGGTGTTGGCTTCCTTGGCGAGCTCGCCGAAGCGGTTGATATAGTCCTCGGCCACGCGAAGCTGGATCGCCTCGTAACCACCCGCCACCTGGGTTGCCTCGGCAACCTTCCGCAGACCCTCCGCGGTTGCGCCGGCCACTGCGAGAATCGCGGCGGCCTCGCCCTCGGCCTCGTTTATCTGCTGCTGCTTGGCCGCCTCGGAGGCCTTGATCACCCGCTGCTTATCGCCCTCTGCCTGGTTGACGACCGCATCACGCTCCCCCTCCGAGGTCAGAATCACCGCCCGTTTCTCGCGCTCGGCGCGCATCTGCTTTTCCATGGCGGCCAGAACGTCCCCGGGGGGCGTGATGTTCTTGATCTCATAACGGAGGACCTTGATCCCCCAGGGGGCCGAGGCCTTGTCAAGCTCGGTAACCACCTGCGTGTTGATGTGAGTGCGCTCCTCGAACGTCCGGTCCAGATCAATCTTCCCGATCTCGCTACGCAGGGTTGTCTGGGCGAGCTGGGTGATGGCGAAGAGATAATTCGCAACACCATAGGAAGCGCGCTGGGCATCCATGACCTTGAGGTACAGCACGCCATCAACGCCGACCTGCACGTTGTCACGTGTGATACAGATTTGCTCGGGGATATCCGCCGCGCGCTCCTTGAGCGAATGCTTGTAGCGGATCAGATCGAAAAACGGAAAGAGGATATGAAAACCGGCGGCGAGGGTCGTGTGAAACTTCCCCAGCCTCTCCACGACGAAGGCATTTTGCTGGGGCACGACCACCGCGGTTTTTGCGATTACCACGATGACGAAGCCGGCGACTACGATTGTGACGAACAGGGTAACGGTCATGGCTGGCGCGCCTCCCTCTTGAAAAGCCGCGTTCTCATGCAGGCCGGACGAAAAGCTTCAACCCATCGTTTCTCTCTACCACGCACTTCTGGCCCTTTCGGATGAGTGCGTCCCCGATGTTCTGCGCCGACCAGGTGGTTCCTCTTAACTCCACCTGGCCCTCGGCGCCCGGCGCCAGACTATCGAGGGCGATCACGCTCTGGTTAAGCAGCGTATCGATCTTTTCGTTTGCGTCGCTTCCGGTGGCCATCTTTCTGAGAATCGGTCCGCGCAATGTGAGAAGAGACCCGATCGAAATGATGGAGAACAGCAGGTACTGAATCCAGGACGGCCCCCCGAAACCGATACCGACCAGTCCGCCTACGATCAGCGCGGCCACGCCGAAAAAGAGCATGATGATCCCGCCGGGGAGAGCGACCTCGGCGCCGAGGAGCACCAGGCCGAGCAACAACCAGATCCACCATTCCATAGTTTGGCCTCGAGGTTGCCGTGCGGCCGGCCGGGCCTGAGGAGAGCCCGGCGCCCGAAGCCTAAACAGACCGGCGCGGGGGGTCAACCCTTGATCTTGCCCGGCGCCCGAGACCGCCCTAAGTGGCCCAATTCATAAGTACGCTAACGTCTGGGCATCCGATGCATCCCCGCTGGCGGCGTTGCGCTTCTTGCGCCGTAGCTACCAGTCGCGTGCCTTGCCCGCGGGGTGCCTCGGCCGCCGATACCTCACCGTACTTATGAACTGGACCCCTGACCGCCGTAAAACGTGCTGGCGATTGTGCCCATGTAGGTGAGCACCTTCTCGGGAGGGAGCGCGTAGACGGGAGGAACGATGCAGAGGGAATCCGCGACGGAAGCGAACCGCTCTATCTGCTCGCGTACCTTCTCGGGCTCGCCCACGGCGACGAAGGTTCTCACCATTTCGTCGGGAACGAGGTGGGCAACGCTCCGGTAGTCGCCGCGCTGCACGCCTTCCTGGAGCTTGCGGGCGACATCCAGAAACCCGTGGGCCTCGAAAAAGGATTCGTATTGCTTGACGCCCCCGTAGAACGCCATCGTGGGCCGCGCATCCTCGATTGCTTCCGCTTCGTCCGGGTTCGGCGCCGCCCAGGGCCAGAGATTCACCTCGATGTCCTGGCGCTTGCGGCCGGCCTTCGACAGCGCGGCCTCGAGTTCCGGCTGCATCTGTTTCACGGCCCATTCGGCGGACCACATGGGGTGTCCGATGACGCCGTCGCCAATTTCGGCGGCTAGACGCACCATGGGCGCCCGCAGCGCCGCGATCCAGATCGGAATCTCGCTCCGAGGCGGGGGTTCGATGGGCTGGTAGGAGCCGAAATCGGCGCGATAGTAAGTCCCCTCGAAGGGCTCGAGATGTTTGTCCGCGCCACGCACGATGTGACGCACGGCGGCCACCGTTTCCCGCAGGTGGGTGAGGGGTTTATGGTCGGGTGCGCCGAAAACGCCGCGCGACCAGGCGAGGACACTGGCGCCGATACCGAGAGTAAAGCGCCCCATCGAGATGCGATCCATGTCGATGGCCGCCATGGCGGTCTCGAAGGGACTGCGTGCCGAGGCGATCGCGATGCCGCTCGCAAGTTGAATCCTCTCGGTTGCGCCAGCCGCCACGGCCAGGGGGAGAAAGGGCGGGCCGTACACCTGGGGGGAAAAACATCCGTGGATCCCCTGCGACTCGGCCTGCTTTGCCAGCTCTACCAGAATCGGCGCCGGCAGCGCCTGGAGTACGGTCCAGTAGCGGATTTTCGAATTGCTCATTGTGAAGTTCTCCTTCCCCTGTCGCCCTCAGCCATCCAGCTTCAGATCGAGGAATGCGCCCGAGACGGCCTTCTGGCCTGCACGTTCGGCGTTGCTTCCTTCCCAGACCGCGAACGCGATCTTCGCCGATCCGCCTGGCTCGAAGTGAGCAAACTCTCCCTCTCCGGGCCGCAACGGTCGCTGGAACACCACCACCCACTTCCCGTCCTGGTGGCGCGCTTTGACCGTGAGGCCGCTGGTGTTCGCGGGCCGCCTCGCGCTGGTTGCGTAGCCCCGTGCAATCACGTCGAAGGGCTCTTCCCGGTCCGCCTTCCAGAGCCAGGCGTTCACCGGTTTTTTCTCATCGCCCATCGTGAGGGGATTGGCGTCAGCCTGGAGCGGAAACATGACAGCCGCCGCGTCGACAAAGCGATCCAGATCAGCGATCTGATCGTCTTTATCCGGATCCTTCCACGAGAGGCGTATGCTCAGCGTCTCCCCGTTGTGCGCGATGCGGACGCTTAGCCGCCCGACTTTCCCGTGCCCCTTGCTTTGCGCCATCTGGCGGGAAACCTCCGCAGCCATGGCTACTGGTGCGGGCGCCAGATCGATCGTGTGCGCCTCCATCCCCGTCCACGCGGCCCCGCCTGGCTCGAGAAGCTTTTCATCCCCCATTGCAACGCGACTGACCCTTATCATGCCGCTCCTCCTGTCCACAAGCAGGCCGAGTGCGCAGAAACCGGCCCCTGGTCCGTCAGACCGGCTCGCCGGTAAACTCCGCGAAACGGTCTTTCCAGCGCCGGCTTATCAGGAGATCCATCAGTTCCGATGGCTCCCCGTGCTGTCTGCGCCGCCGCTCCTCGATGATGGTCTGCAGCGCGCCACGAACGGCCGGTCCGAAGTAACGCTCGAGCACTGCAATTGGTATCCGCCCGGCATCCGTCAGCCGCCCCTCCTCGTCGTAGGCAAGTGGCGACATCGGCGGAACGTAGTAGACGTTCGGCTGCGTGCCGTACTCCGGGTGCAGGGGAAGGGCCACCTTCCAT
>CBDUXZ010000222.1:0-4227 GCA_965371325.1 uncultured bacterium
CGACGGCGGGGCTGCGGTCGACCGGCTGGGAGGCGCGGTCTACGACGTCATCATCACGGACCTCAAGCTCCCCAAGCGGTCGGGACTCGAAGTGCTCCGCGCGGCGCAGCGGCGTGACAAGGCAACAACGGTTCTCGTGATGACCGCCTACGGCACCATCGCGACGGCCGTCGAGGCGATGAAAGGAGGGGCTTACGACTTTATCCAGAAGCCCTTCAACCTCGAGGAGCTGGAGATCAAGGTGAACAAGGCGCTGGACCACCAGCGTCTCGTGGGCGACGTGGAGTTTTTGCGAAGCGAGCAGCAGCGGCACTACAGCTGGGACAAGGTCGTCGGCAAGAGCCAGAAAATGCGGGAGGTGTTCGACCTGACGCGCAAGGTGGCGCCCAGCAAGGCAACCGTTCTCATAAGTGGTGAGACGGGAACCGGCAAGGAGCTCATCGCGGGGATGATTCACGCCAGCTCCCAGCGCCGGCCGAAGAATTTCGTGAAGGTAAACTGCGCCGCGCTCCAGGAGAACCTGCTGGAGAGCGAGATCTTCGGACATGAGCGGGGGGCCTTTACGGGCGCCGACCGGCAGCGCATAGGCCGCTTCGAACAGGCCCATGAGGGGACCATCTTCCTCGACGAGATCGGAGACATGAGCGCGAGCACGCAGGCGAAGGTGCTTCGGGTTCTGCAGGAAGAGGAGTTCGAAAAGCTCGGCAGCACACGGACCCAGAAAGTTGATGTCCGTGTGATCGCCGCCACCAACAAAGACCTTCAGGAGGCGATCGAGAAGGGGAATTTCCGCGAGGATCTTTACTACCGGCTCAATGTAGTCTCGATCCACATTCCTCCGCTTCGCGAGCGCAGGGAAGACATAGCGGGGATCGCGGAGTTCTATCTCGGGAAGTACACTTCGGATCTGAAGAAACGGTTATCGGGCTTTTCGGACGAGGCCAAGGCGCTTCTTCAGGGTTACGCATGGCCCGGCAACGTTCGCGAGCTCAAGAACACACTCGAGCGGGCGGTCCTGATGGCGGAAGGGGGGATTGTCGAGGTAAAGGATCTCTCGCTTCCCGAAGCCGGCTACGCTGCAGCGCAGGGCGCCGGCGTGCTTCGCCTGCCCCCTTCCGGGGTGGACTTCCAGGAAATGGAGAAGCAGCTCATCCTGGAGGCTTTGCGGATGAACAACTGGATCCAGAAGGACGCGGCAAGCTTTCTCGGCATGAGCCGCCGCGTGATTCACTACAAAATCCAGAAACTCGGTATCACGAGCGACAAGTGGCGCAAGAACCGAAGGCCCCCCACCGATAGCGGCGAACCAGTTGCGCCCGACGAGGGCGAGTCCCGCTGAAGTCCCCCGGGCGTCCTCTCTGACCGGTACCTTCCAGGCCACCACGGACGGCTCTTCTCGCCGGCGGATTCCACGGAAAAGTCAGCGATGAAAAATGTGCGGGAAATCCGCGGCGGGGCAGGACCGGCTCCGGGAGCGGTCCCCCCCGGCTCGCGGATGCCCCTAAAGGCCCGAAGTGGCTTGAAATAAGAAGGATTTTTGTTAATAATGCTCCCCTTCCCCGCGCAGCGGCCGCTTTGATGATGCGCCCGCCGTGCATGGTTTCCTAAGTGCAGGTTTCTATATCGGGCTCAGGCCAATCAAGAGCGGAGGTTTCATGAAGGGCGCCGGTTCGGGTCGTAGCAGGGGAACAGTTAATCAAACTTGGGGCGTGCGTCTTCTGGTAGCGGCGATGGCGCTCTTCGCCATTTGGGGTTGCAAGAGCCCGGAGGAGAAGTTTGCCGATCACATGAGCAAGGGCGAACAGTACATGACCGATCAGAAGTACCCCGAAGCGGTTATTGAATTCCGAAACTCCGTGCAGCTCCAGCCGAACAGCGCCGAGGCGCATCACCGGCTCGGCCTTGCGTACCTTCATTCGAACGACCTCAACAAGACCTTCTGGGAGATGAAGGAGGCGATTCGTCTCGACCCCGAACTCATGGACGCGCAGCTGCAGCTCGGGAAGATCTTCCTGCTCAGCCAGGACTTCAAATCAGCCCGGGAGAAGGCCACATTGGTTCTTGAAAATGACCCTGATCACATCGAGGGGCACCTGCTTCTGGGCGGAGCGTATGCCGGTGAAAAGCAGTTTGACGAAGCCGTCGCCGAGTATGAGAGAGTCATAGAACTCGATCCTGAAAGCATCGTCGCATACAACAACATCGGCAACATGTACTTCGTTAAGCGCGATTTTCTGCGCGCCGAAAAGTATTTCGTCCTTATAAGGGAGAAGGATCCGGGTACCCTGAAGAACCGCATTTCGCTGGCGAGCTTCTACCAGGAGACCGGCGCTATTGACAAAGCCGAGGCGGCATTTCTAGAGGCGATCAAGGATTTTCCCGAAGATACCAACCTTCGCCTGATTGTGGGCTCGTTCTATTCCCGCCATGACAAACTGGACAAGGGGGAAGCCCTTATCCTGCAGTCGATCAAGGATCTCCCTGAAGAGATACAACTCCGGTACGCGCTGGCGAACTTCTACTCCTCCCACGACAGGCAGGACGAGGCGGAGGCCCTGCTCAAGGAGACGGCAGAGCTCGACCCCGACGCGGCGAATCCCTACATCGTCCTCGGGGGTTTCTACAGCAAGAATTTGCGGTTCGATGAGGCGATCGCCGCCTTCAAGAAGGCCGTCGAGGTCGATGGGGGCAACCAGGTCGCATCTGTAAAGCTCGCGGAGACCTATCTGAACAAGGGCGACCTCGAGACCGCGGAAGAATCGATCAAGGGCATGCTTACAGAAAATCCGAAAAACCTGATGGCGATCTTCATGCAAGGGCGGCTCGCCCTCGTGCGCAACGAATTGACTCAGGCCATCCAGTCATTCCGGAAGGTGATCCAGGACAACCCCGTGAGCGCTCAGGCCCATTACTTCCTGGGCGTTGCCCACAATCGAAACAGTGAATTCGAGCAAGCCAAAACCGAGCTCTATGCGGCCCTGAAATACAACCCGAATTTGCAGCAGGCGCGCGTGGCCCTCGCCGAGGTCGCGCTCAGAACACGGGATCTGCAGGGGGCGAGGGAACAGGCGGAGGAAGCCCTCGAAATGGATCCGAACAATACCAGCGCCCTGCAGGCGATGGGAACGGCGCTGCTTCTCGAGAAAGACTTTGAAGGGGCGGAGGAGTACTTCAAGCGGCTCCTGGCGATCAGTCCCGAGTCGGACAAGGCATGGTTCAACCTTGGAATCATTGCGGGAGTAAGAAACGAGATGGACGCCTCCCTGGAGGGCTTCAACAAGGCCCTGTCCATCAACCCCAACTACACGGAAGCGTTGACGAATATCACCAACATCTATCTTTTCCAGCAGGACGTCAACGAGGCAATCGAAAGGCTGGAAGGGGCCGTCGAGGCGTCACCGGGCAATCCCGTTATCAAGAATATCCTGGGGGAGACCCTGATGAAGACGAGCCGGTTCGAGGAATCCCGAAAGGCTCTCGATGCATCGCTCGAAAACGACCCTGATCTGACGATGACGCACGTGCTCATCGGAAACCTCAACCGCATGCAGGGCGATCTGGCCGAAGCCGAGAAGTGGTACCAGAAGGCGCTCGAGAAAGACCCCGCCTCCTTCGACGCACACATGTTCATCGCCAATCTCAATGAAGGAAAAGGGAAGTACGACGAGGCTATCAAGCACTACGAAAAGGCGGTGGGCCTGAGATCAGATTCGGCCATCGCGAAGAACAACCTGGCGTACATACTTGCCGAGCACGGTGGGAACATCGATCGCGCCCTTGAACTGGCGCAATCGGCCAAGGAGCAGTTCCCCGACAATCCGAGTATCACCGACACCCTCGGGTGGATCTATTACAAGAAGAACATTACGACCACCGCCATCGAGTTGTTCAACGACGCGATTGATGCGGATCCAGAAAATCCGACGCTCCACTATCATCTGGCCCTTGCCTACAAGAAAGCGGGGGACACCGACAGTGCTCGCCAATCCGTGAAGAAGGCGCTCGCGATCGCGGACGATTTCCCGGAGGCCGAAGAGGCCCGGGGGGAGCTGGACTCGCTCGGGTCCCAGGGGGGATGATCGCGCCGTTACCCGCTTGCCAGTCAACCGGCCCCGGAACTTTCCAATATGACCACCGACAATAGAGCATCGGAGATGCCCGCTGATCTTCTTCGCGACGTATCGGCGCGCGGCAAGGTCATCATCGTGATGCCCGCTTACAATGCGG
>CBDUXZ010000223.1:0-4225 GCA_965371325.1 uncultured bacterium
GTTCAGGTTCTCGAAACCTATGTTGATTATCTGGGCCACGAAACAGAGAAGAACGTCACCCTGAGGATCGTGAAGACCGATCTGTATGGGGAGGAGAGCTGATGAGGATCTGGGGGAGGTTTAACAATCAAGGTTCTTTCGGGGAGCGCGGTGCTGCGTCGGGATTTAGCCCCCGAGTGACGGTGCCTCTTCTGGCCGCGGCGCTGCTCGTGTTCGCGCTCGGAGGATATGCCTTCGCGAAAGAAAACGCCGCTACCGGTCCAGAGACCCCCGCCATTGGTTCTGCCAGGGACCTTACGGTCATTGAGCGGGTCGAGATTTCGGACAATGACGGGAAGACCGTCATCCGAGCTTATGCCGACGGTCCTCTCCGCTATTTCGCGATCAGGCAGGAGCAGCCGCAGGCGGTCATTCTGAATTTGGCCAGCACGAAGATCGCATCTCCTATCCCGCCCCTTGAGGTGAAGAACGATCTCGTCGATAAGGTTTTTGTGACGCAGACTGCTTCGAAGAGCAAGGCGAGCAGGATTCTGGTCACGTTGAAGAACGACGCGGACTACGAGATCGATCAAAAGGCCGATGGGCTCATCATCGTAGTATCGCAGGCTGCCGCGGAAGATGCTCCCGCCCCAGCCGCTTCGATCGCCAAGATTGATGAGACGGTCAAGGCACCCATCATCCCCGCCTCAAGAATTCTTGCCGTGGTCGCCGACAAGTCGGCGTCCGGAACGCTCGTGGCCATCAAGCTTGACGGGCACACGACGAACTACAAGTCGTTCGTCATTCCCGAGCCCGATCCTGCGCGCCTCGTCATTGACATCGAGGGTGTGACCGATGAGAGCAGCGAACGCCTAATTTCGGTCGAAAGCGAGGAGATTGCCCGCGTCCGGATCGGAGAGCATCCCGGCAAGGTACGCGTGGTTCTCGATCTGAACGAGGAGGATGCAGCCTACGCGATCGAGTCGGTGGAGAACCGGATCCTGATCGCACTCGGCGAACGTTCCACTAATCTCCGCCAAACTGCATCAGCTTCGAAGAACACCGAGAAGATTACGGCACCCCGGACGGCTGAGGCCCCGAAGAAGGCGGCGCCTGTTACCCGGACCGAGGCAAGGTCCGCGCCGGCGACAATCCCGGCGAAGTCGGAGAACCCGCTGCTGGCGGATAAGAAGGCGCCTAGGCCCATCGTCCCCCGAGCAACACCGGTGATGGCCGCGCTTGATACGCCGCCCGAGCCCCAGACCGACTCAGGCTATCTCACCGAGCCCAGCCAGGTGGAAATTCTGGCCGATCGGCCCGAGATTAGCCTCGGCTTCAGGCCCGGGAAGATCTACCACGGCAACCTTGTTTCGCTGGACTTCAAGGACGCCGAAATCCAGAACATCCTGCGTCTAATCGCGGAGGTTAGCGGTCTGAACGTGGTCGCCGGCGACAACGTGACGGGCAAGGTAACGGTCCGTCTCGTGAACGTGCCCTGGGATCAGGCGCTGGACGTCGTGCTGGCAAGCCATCAGCTTGGTTACATCCGCACGGGGAACATCATCCGGGTGGCTCCCGCTGAACGGCTGAAGGCGGAGGAGGCGCAGTACCTGGCCGATCGCCGCTCGAAGGAGAAGCTGGAAGACCTGGTGGTGAAGCTTCAGCCCCTCAACTATGCCAAGGTCACCGATGCCCAGGAGCAGGTGGAGACCCTGCTGTCGGATCGCGGGACGGTGAATGTCGACCTACGGACAAACACGCTTATCATCAAGGACATTCCGACCGTGATCGAGCAGGCGGTGAAGCTTGTGCGGCGGCTCGACACGCGGACGCCACAAGTTCTCATCGAGGCGAAGATCATCGAAGCCAACCTCGACTTCGCCAAGGAGCTTGGCATCAGCTACACGGCGGACTTCCTGAATGCCGACATCGCGTCGGGCCAGAACGCGACACAGAACGGGGGTGACTTCGGAAACCGGGTCGTGAACTCCGGTCCGAGCTCGACCGGTTCCAGTTTCTTCTCGGGCGCGCTACCAATCAGCGGTACGCCCACCGGACTCGCGGCTGGGTCCTTCACGGCGATTAAGGATCAGCTCGACATCGACGTCGTCATCTCGGCCCTGGAGAGCTCCGGTCATGGACGCGTGATCTCGAGTCCGAGGATCATGACGCTTGACAACAAGGAAGCCAGGATCCAGCAGGGGATATCGATCCCCTTCCAAACCACGGAAGAGGGCGATACGAATCTCGAATTCATCGACGCAGATTTGTCCCTGACAGTAACGCCGCATGTCACGAACGATGACGCGATCATCATGAAGATCAAGGTGTCGCGGAACGCACCGGACCTCTCGGTCCCCACGGCGACCGGCGACCCGGCCATCGCCAAGAACGAGGCCACGACAGAGGCCCTCGTGCAGGACGGTGAGACGATGGTGATCGGCGGCATCTACGTCATCGACAAAGCGAGAAGCAACCAGTCGATTCCTTATTTCAACAGGATTCCGTTCATGCAGTTCCTGTTCCAGAACTATAAGGTTGCGGACTCGAAGAACGAACTGATCATCTTCGTGACACCCCGGATCGTGGGCAGGGTCACGCCACCGGCTTGAGATGCGTCGATGGGACTGTCCGCCCCCAATCTCGGGATGCGGCTCCTGCGGGGTAATACGAGTGGGAAGCGAGACGGGGCGGCCGCGGCCGCCCCGTCTCGCTTTGTTGCTGAGCGCGGCGAGAAGAGATGACGCTCTCTCCCCTGACGCACCTTCGCGTCGCGTGGTATCTTTCCCGGCATGGGGAGCGGAACCGGCAAGCGAGAAGCGCCTTGCGACAATATAGTGCTCACCGGCTTCATGGGAAGCGGGAAGAGCGCCGTGGGGCGCGTTCTTGCACAGCGGCTAGGCTGGAAATTCGTCGATACGGATACCTTGATTACTGACGAGGCAGGGAAAAACATCCCGGCGATTTTCGAAGAGGAGGGTGAGGAGGGATTCCGGGCCCGCGAGCGGGAGGCGATCACCTCGCTCACCGGGGAAACCCGCCTTGTTGTCGCAACGGGCGGCGGTGCGCCGGCGGGTACCGAGAACCTGAACAAGCTCCGATCCCTAGGCCCGATCATTCATCTGCGTGCGTTGCCGGAAACCATCCTCGAGCGGATCGGAACCGGAGACGATCGGCCGCTTCTTGCCGGTGTGCGCGATCGGGAGGCGCGGCTTGCCAGAATTCGCGCGCTTCTCGATGAACGAAACCCGGCCTACGCTAGGAGTGATTTGGCGGTAGAGACGGATGAAAGGGACGTTGGAGGAGTGGCGACCGTCATCCTCAATGATCTCGACCGAACCTGTCCCGGCGCGCGGACGGGCGCTGGGGGCGTTTGAGGCCGGCCATGGTGAATGATCAGGTTAAACCCTTACGCGTCAGCCTCGGCGATCGGTCCTACCCCATCCTGTTCACGAAGGATCGGTTTCAGGGGCTCCCCGGCGCAATGGCCCGCGTGTTGTCTCCCCGGCCCGTCGGAATAGTGACAAACCGGCGGGTAGCCCGCCGCTACCTGAAAACCGTGAAGGAGGGTTTGAAGAAACGGGGCTTCTCGCCGATGGTGTGCTTCCTTCCAGATGGTGAGACGGCCAAGACCCTCTCCAATGTCGAAAAGGTGATCGGGCGGTTCATCGAAGCGAAGCTTGACCGCCACTCTGTGATTCTGGCGCTGGGGGGCGGTGTGGTGGGAGATATCGCGGGCTTCGTGGCCGCAATTTTTCTACGCGGTGTACCCTTCGTCCAGGCGCCGACTACACTCCTTGCGCAAGTTGATTCGGCAGTCGGTGGAAAGACGGGGGTCAATCACCATCTGGGAAAGAACCTGATCGGGAGCTTCTATCAGCCCCGTCTGGTGTACTCGGACATCGAAACGCTTCAAACGCTCCCCAAGCGCGAACTACGCGCCGGCATGGCGGAGGTGATCAAGTATGGTGTCATCCGCGACGCGGAACTTTTCTCGCGTCTCGAGAAACAGATGCCCAGACTTCTCGCCCTGGACGCTGGTGCGCTGGCGCCGGTGGTGAGGCGCTCCTGCCAGATCAAGGCCGCGGTGGTTGCGGCGGACGAGAAGGAGGCGGGCCCGCGCGCGATTCTCAACTTTGGCCACACCTTCGGCCATGCCCTGGAGGCCCTCACGGGATACTCGCGGTACAGGCATGGTGAAGCCGTCGCGATAGGAATGATCATGGCGGGGCGAATCTCGGCCCGT
>CBDUXZ010000224.1:0-4193 GCA_965371325.1 uncultured bacterium
AGGTGAAACAGGCCGGACATGGACCCCTTGCAGCGGCAAAGCTGGCTTTCGGGATCCTGGGGGAGGCGCTCAAAAGATTTCGGCGGCACGGCTGCTTCCATCTGGCCGCGGCCATCGCTTATTTCGCACTTCTGTCCTTCATCCCTCTGGCGGTCCTTCTGCTCTCCTTCGCGACGCTGGTTATCCGCTCCTCCGAGAACCTGACCGATCTCCTCTTCGAGGCGCTTCAAACCTACTTCCCCGTCGTTCCGCCGGCCTTCATCCAGCAGGTCGGCGACCTGGTGCCGCACGCCGGCACACTCGGCGGATTGGCCTCGGTGTTCCTTCTCATGACCGCAATCATGATGTTCGACGCAATTCAGAACGGCCTCAACCGCGTGTTCGAATCCGAGAAGCGCACCTTCGTCCGCTCGAGGCTCGTCTCCCTGGTTCTGGCGGTGGTCACCTGCGCCTTCATGGGGCTCATCGTCATCTTCACCGGCGTCAGTGCAGCGGTAGCGGGCCTCATCGGGGAGCTGGAGCCGCTCGACGCCGCCGCTACAATCGTGTACAAGTTCGTGATTACCTATGCCGTTCCGCTCCTCGTCACGGCCGTTGTCTTTACCGTGGCCATCAAGGGAGTCCCCAACAAGCATGTCGGCCTCCGGCCCGCGTTCATCGCCGGACTCTTCGGGGCGGTCCTCTGGGAGGTAGCGAAGCGTCTGTTCACCTGGTACGTCAGCACAATCGCTCCGTATCACGTCATTTACGGTTCCCTGGGGGCTCTCGTTATCGGCCTTCTTTGGATCCAGTTCAGCGCCAGTCTGCTGCTCCTCTCGGGGGAGGTCGCGGCCGTTCTGAACGATAGGACGGAAGAGGAACCGGCGGGCTTCCGGAAGGGCCTCGACCGCGGGGCTTAGAAAAAAAGGGAGGCAGGGTTTTGCCCAAACGCATCAAACCGGGAAAGCCGCTTCGTGATTCACTTACCTCGCACAAGATCGCGCCCGAGGAGGAAGTTCGCACTTTCACGGCGAAACTCCAGAGCTTCGTGGAGGGGCGCGAGGTGCTCATCTTTTCGATTCTGGCCGTCGTTGTTTTGATCTTCGGGGGCGGCGGCGTGGTCTGGTTCCTGAAGTCCAATGAAGAGTCCCTCGCGACCGATCGTCTCGGCGCCGTCTACGCCGACTACCGCAAAGCGCTCTTCGGCGATCCGATGACCTCCCGGTCTCCCGCACCGCCGGTCTGGGAGCCCGGGGATCTGGAGCAGAAGGCCCTGGCGCTGGCCCGGCTCGCCGAGGATCACGAAGGGAGCCGGGCGGGCACCCTTGCGGAATATCTCGCCGGCAACGCCTACCTCCGCGCCGGCGAGCCCGAAAAGGCGATCCCCCTGCTGGAAACTGCCGTCAAGAAGATCCCCCCAAACCGCCGGGCCCATCGCTATGCCCTTGCTGCGCTCGGGGCAGCCTACGAGGATGAGGGGGAGGCCGAAAAGGCCCTCGCGGCGTATCAGGACCTTACCGGGTCGCTCTCGCCGCGCTTCCGGGTGGATGGGCTTCTGGGCAGCGCCCGGGCTCTTTGGGCGCTGGAAAGGAAGGAGGAAGCCCTGGTGCTCTTCGAGAAAGCCCGCAGCGAGTTCCCCGAGGTCGCAGGCGATCCTTCGGGCGCCCTCGAGGTCCGCACCCGCGATTTGGATGGGCTTCCCTGATGGCAGGGGGAGCGAGAACCCGGAGAAAGGCCGTACCGTCGGGGCTTTCGTAGAATCCCGATAAGGGATATTATGTCAAATTAGAACAGAAAGTCAGCTAGTTGCTTCCAGGCGCTTCCCCGCCCCGCCGGCCTCCGCGTCGCTCCTCACCGTGCGCATCCCTTTCCGAGCAGCGCGCCGTTTTTCCGCCAGCCTCGAGAGGCTTGAACAGGCGCGCGGACCGCGAAATGAACGGCAATCATGAAACGGCCACCTCTCATCCTGCTGATGATCCTCGCGGCCCTCGTTATGATCTTCCTCTTGGCCCGGGACAACGGCCGGCAGCCCTCTGGTCCTGACACACCCGGGGCGAGGCTCGAGAACGCCGGGCCTCCGTCCTCAAGGATGGGGGCTCCTGCCCAGGATCGCTCCGACACCTCCGTCGTGACCCCCCCCCCCGGCGTCAAGACGCCCGGCGAAACGCCGCCTCTTCTCTTCCCGGGGCCCCCCGCGGGGCAAGTTGAGATCGGGGATCCGTGGCCCTTCACGCCCGAGTCACGGGCCCGCGTCCAGGCGCTTGTCGCGGGCGTGGCCGACGCCCTGGGCCATAAGGATTACGAACGAATGCAGGCGCTCATTGACGCCATCAAGACGATGGGCACGCAGGCCGTGGGATCCCTCCTCGATATCCTCATCCATCACGACGATCCCCGTAGTCCGATATACGCGGCCCTCGTTCTTGGCGAGATGAACACCCACGCCCCAGACCACGCCCTCACGGAGGCGCTGCGCGAACACGCCCTCCCCTACCTCGAAAGCATTGCCGCCGGCACTGAAGACCCCTCCCTGCGTCACGACGCCCTCGTCGCGCTTGGGAAAATCGGCGATGAGCGCGCCTTTGATCCGCTCATCGAAGCGCTCTTCCTCGAAGAGAGTCCGCCCCTTGTCGAGCAGGCGGTGCGATCGCTGACGGGGCTCGGCGGCATGGCGATAACGGCTCTCCTCTCGCGTCTTGCGCGCGAGGAGCCCGACAGCGCACTCCGGCTGCGGCTTGCGACGGTGTTGGCCGGGCGGAAGGATCCGGCCGCCCTCGATGCCCTCGCAGAGCTCGCACGGCGGGACTTACATGAAGCTGTTCGCCTGGAGGCGGCCAGAGGACTTGCGCTGCTCTCCTCCGAGGAGGCACGCACGGTGCTGCGGGATATCATCGAGGGCCCCGAGAACCCGGACATTCGTGCAGCCGCTCTCGCGGGGCTCGGGGTAAGGGGCAATGAGGACGATCTGAATCTTCTGGAGGACCTGCTCGAGGGACTCGGCTCGAACAACGTACGGACGGCGGCCTACAAGGCTCTCTCACGCATCGGGACCGAGCGCGCCCTCGCGGCCGCCGCCGGCTTCAAGCCCGCAGCACGCGTGAGGGCGGTTGTTCCCGGCGGAAACGCCTCCTCCTCCGGCCTCCTGCCCGACGATCTGATCACGGCCTACGACGGCGAGGCCGTTTCGGGGGCGGAGGCGCTTCGGGACCTGGTGCGCGAGACCCGTCCAAACCGGATCATCCCGATCACAATTCTACGCGGAGGGCGGACGTTTTCCGCCGGGGTGGCCGGCGGACCCCTGGCGATCACGATCGAGGACGGCCTTGTCCGTAACTAGCCGTTGATTTCGGTTTTACGCTGAACCTCGGCGCGGCGCCGGGCCCCACTCAGTCACCGATCGTCGCGACGGCGTTCCTGAGGACCACGTCGCCTGTCTGCCGCGTGCAGCGAACCACGTACTTGCCCTTCTCCACCTCCCACCCTTCTGTGATCAGCGTATCCCCTGGATAGACTGTTCCCGAGAAACGGGCCTGGAAGGACTTGAACTTCTCGGGCGCGCCACCGCAAGCACCCTTGAGAACCGCCCTGCCTGCGTGGCCGTACGTGCAGAGACCGTGAAGGATGGGCCGGTCGAATCCTGCAATCTTCGCAAAATTCGGGTCCGCGTGGAGGGGGTTCAGGTCACCCGAGAGCCGGTAGATCAGACCCTGCTGCGGGAGCGTCGGCATATCGGTCCGGAAGTCCGGGTCCCGATCGGGATATTCGACCGGCTCGGTCGACGGGCCCCGCTCCCCGCCAAAGCCCCCCTCCCCCCGGGCGAAGAACGTGTAGCGGCAGTTGAACAGGGGCTTGCCCTTCGAATCAATGGATTCCGTCTTCACGAAAATTGCGGCGCCCGAGCCCTTGTCGTATATCGCCTCGATCGTGGCCGTGGTTGACAGGGTCCCCTCGTCCGGGATGAGCCCGTGAAGCGTAACCCCCTGCTCCCCGTGGACCACCATCATGGGGTTCGCCCCGGTCTCGGCCATCGCCATGGTCGCCGCGGGAAACGACGGCACAACGCTGAAGGTCGGAAGCACCCGGATGTCGTTCTCGAATACGAAACCGAGCTCGTCGGGGCCGCTCCCCACGCCCAGGGCGTAAAGAATCGTCTCCTTGCTGGTGTACTTGTACTCCGTGGGTCCGTAGGTCTTCCCCACCAGGGCCGTGTTGAT
>CBDUXZ010000225.1:0-4175 GCA_965371325.1 uncultured bacterium
ACGTCCGCGGGACCGGGCCCCTCGGCAATGATCGTTCCCTCCGCTCCGCCCGACAAACGAACATAGAGGTCCGTCCCTTCGTTGGTGATTTGAATCTCGAAGGAGCAGGGCGGGCCTTCCGACTTGCGCGCGTAAGCAGCCAGCGCCAGGCGAAGCCAGTCGGCCTCGAACTTGTCCTCGGGCTCGGGCTCTCCGAGGTGCCGGATGCCCCAGCGAAGGAGCCCGTGCAGGAGGGGCACCAGCGTCTTTCCCTCGTCGGTAAGCTCGTAGACAACCGAGGCGGCCGGCGGCGCCAGCCGTGTGCGCGCAATGATGTCTCTCTCCTGCAGCTGCGCGATACGTTCGGTGAGCACGCTCGAGCTGACGCCCGAAAGCCTGTCGCGCAGATCCGTAAATCGCTTGGGCCCGAGCGCCAGTTCGCGCAGGAGCAGCAGCGTCCATCGCTCGCCCACCACCTCGGCGGCCCGGGCAATGGCGCACATTTGCGGATAGCGAAAGAGCGGCATGGTTCGAATATCGCACAAACTACTTTGATAATCAAAGTGGACCTGCGGCGCCGGTCCGCCCCGGAGCAGGCACCACAGCCTAACCCCTTGGCATTTCTAAAGCTTTTTTGCCGTAGGCCGATGAATCCCGAGGAGCAAGGATCGGTTGTTCCCCGGAGGGGCATTCAGGGATGGTCGAGCTGGAGGAGCGCGGAGACGCGCTGCAGTATCTGATCTTCCGTATCGGCGGCCGCGATTACGCGCTGGGGCTGCTCGAGATCCGTGAGATCGTCGAGCATGAGCCGCTTGTCCCCCTACCCGCATCCTCTGAAGTCGTGCTCGGTCTTCTGAACCTGCGCGGACGCGCCCTGCCGGTCCTGGACCTGGCGCGCATTCTCGGCGGATCCGGAACATCGACGGATGATCCGGGCTGCATCCTCGTGGTGGACGCGACCCTGGGAGGCCGAAGCGTTTCGGCGGGACTCCTGGCGGAAGAACTCTGCCAGGTAACGCGCGTCGGACCCGATGATCTGCAGGAGGCTCCCCTGGCGGGGACGACGGATCGCGCTGACTATCTGAAGTCGATCGTGCGGATCGAAAAGAGCTTCATACCCGTTCTGAACCTGGAGCGTGTCTTCAACGCGCCGGAGCTGCGCGAGCAGACGCCCTGGCATTCCCCGGAAACGGGCACCGGCGAACCGCAGAAGAGCGCTGAAGGGTCCTGAGCCAGCTCAATCACCCCGATCTTTCGTCTTGTAGTGCGTGTAGCTGAACCCCACGTTGCACTGTGCGACCTCGATCCCCTTCCCCTCGCTCTTGTTGACGAACCACCCGGCCTCACCTGCCTCGAGGTGGCGGGCTTGCTCGGCCTCCGCCGTCCCGGCGTCCTGGTACTCGGTGGAATTGCCCTCCGCGATGATGGGAAGGATTACCAGCCGGCGGAGGGCCATCTTGTAACGGATCGTCAAATCAACCGGATGCGTGCAGTCATTCCTGATGAACACCTTGCAGATGGGGCCAACGATCTTTGTTTCCGCGAGCTTCACGCAACGCTCGGTGGCGATTTTTCCAGGCTCGTCCTCCCCGGCCGCGGCCGCGGGCTGTCCAGCCGTCAATGAGGCCGCGGCCAGGGACCAGGCAAGCATCAAGCCTGCCGGCCGGGTCAGACCGAACGGGAAGATCGATTGGTACAAACGCCTGCATGGCACACGGGGCATGGTTTCCTCCTCGGCCGATTTACCGCGCGGGGTCCTGCGCGATTTTAATTCGCCTGCCATATCACCTGCCGGGCTACTTGAAAGGGCGCTCCTGCCACCAGGGATAGAACGACGGCATGTCCTTGCTCGGCCGCATGGGGAAGCGGGCGGCTCGCTTCTCGAGGAACGACGTGACCCCCTCCGCGGCGTCAGGCGAGCTCCCCATGAAGTAGATGGCCCTGGAATCGATCTTGTGGGCCTCCATCGGGTGATCGGCCCCGAGCATGCGCCACAGCATCTGGCGTGAGAGGGCCACCGAGAGGGCGGAGGTGTTACCGGCGATCTCTCGGGCGAGAGCGCGCGCGGTTCCCAGGAGTTCCTCGGGAGGCACCACCTGGCTGAGCAGCCCGCCTGCGAGCGCTTCCTCGGCGCTGAAGACGCGTCCGGTCGAGACCCATTCACTCGCACGGCTGATTCCGACGATGCGGGGAAGAAACCACGAGCTGCAGGCTTCGGGAACGATCCCGCGCCGCGCGAACACAAATCCCATCTTTGCGCTGCTGCTCGCGATGCGAACGTCCATGGGAAGCGTCATCGTGATGCCCACGCCGACGGCGGGACCATTGATCGCCGCGATGAAGGGTTTGATGGATTCAAATATTCGTAGCGTGAGTACCCCTCCGCCGTCCCGGTGGTTGCTGATCTCTCCTCGTTCCGTACTGTTGAAGGTCTCACCCCCGCCGCTCAGATCGGCGCCCGCGCAAAATCCCCTCCCCGCGCCGGTCACGATCACCGCCCGGACGTCATCATCCCGGTCGGCCCGATCAATGGCGTCAAGGAGTTCCCCCTGCATTGTGGGTGTATATGCGTTGAGCTTCTCCGGACGCTTCAGCGTCAAGGTCAGCACACTCTCTTCCACGGCGTAGCCAATCTGCTCGTATCCCATCGCAAAACCCTTTCTTCTGTTAGCCTGCGGCGTTTTATCAGGAGAGAATCTCCCACTTCCGGCGCCTGGCGCAACCCCCGGGCGAAGGGCGGAGCTCTTTTACAGGGATTGGCATTGACACTTTCGGCACCGATTTGATTTAATCCGACCGCTTTCAGGCGCCTGGCTTCGGCGGAGCGCCGCCACATCCGGACGGGCGGGCACCCCCAATTTGCCCCTGGTCCCGGCCGGATCTAAATAGAGGGGAGAAGATCATGTCTTTGGTGAGCTGGGACGGGCTGCTTTACCTTCTCAGGTGGATTCACTTCCTGGCCGGGATCACCTGGATCGGGCTCCTTTACTACTTCAACTTCGTCCAGGGGGCCTTCTTCGCGGAGACGGACGCGCAGACCAAGAACAACGCGACCTCCAAGCTCGTTCCGCGGGCCCTCTGGTGGTTCCGCTGGGGGGCGATGTTCACCTTCCTTTCGGGCCTGACGATGATCATCGGCATGTATGACCTGTACGGGGGCGCCTACCTCGAGAGCAGCGCCTTCTCGACAATCCTGATCGGCGGCACGATGGGCATCCTGATGTTCCTGAACGTGTGGCTCGTCATCTGGCCCAAGCAGAAGATCGTCATCGCATCGGCGAACGCGGTTCTGGGCGGCGGCCAGCCGAACCCTGACGCGGCCCCGGCGGCGCGCAGGGCATTTCTCGCTTCCAGAACAAACACGCTTTTCTCGGTGCCGATGCTCTTCTTCATGGGCGTCACGCGGCACCTCCCCGACCTGAGGAGCGTGGGGGCCAGCGGGATCGCGGTGATGATCGGGCTCATCCTCATCATCGAGGCAAACGCCCTGGTGGGAACGGCCGGGCTGACCAAGCAGCCAATCGAGAAGCCCAGAAGTCTCATCATCTCGGCGTTCATCCTGACGGCGATCCTGCTCTGCCTGTACGAGTGCTTCATGGGATAAGGCGGATCACGGCGCAAAAGAGGCAAAAGGGGACGTTGCCCTTTTTAAAAGGGCAACGTCCCTTTTTAATGTGCGTTCAGGAATGCGGTCAGATCATCGATGTGGGGAGCCAGCTGGGGCTGGGCCGGCATGGCCTTCGTGGTGCGTTTGGGCGCGTAGCCCGCGGGATACCCGGCGCGCAGTACCCGCGCCTCGATAAGCTCCCGTGAGGAGCCCTCCACGGCGGGACCGACGGAGCCGTCAGCCGCGGGGTTCGTATTGTGGCAGATGGTGCAGTTGACCCGGTAGATGCGCTCGCCCCGCGCGGCCGGCGTATTGGAATCCCCGTCCTCAGCTCCGCCACACCCTCCGCATGCTAGGGTGAAGGTCAGCACGAATGAAAAAAACGCGCCGGCGAAGAATGGCCGCGGCGCGTTTTTTATGGTGTCGGGGGCCGCTCTCACGGTCCCGAGAATACGCCCTTCCTTCAGGCCGCGCCAGTGGCGCCCCACTTCGGATCGCCGAAGTAGTTGAACCAGGCTTGTTCGAGCAGCTCCTTTATGGAATAGGTGTTGTCGGGCTCGTAGCTCTTGATGTCCATGACGCGCTCGAT
>CBDUXZ010000226.1:0-4171 GCA_965371325.1 uncultured bacterium
AAATAGCCCGGGCGGGGGGGCGCCGTTTGCCGCCTCGCGTTCCCACTCCCGGGCCGGGGGGGCGGCCCCGCCCCGCCCCCGCCCGCTCCAGGCCCGTACCGAAGAGGGCGTCGACGATTCCTGCCGAGCCGGAGAGTGCCGGCCCGAGGGCCGACAAATCGTCCTCCGATGTCACCTCGTCCACGCGCACGCCGGCCGCCCGCGCCTGTTCAAGCATGCGCGCGGGATCGCCCTTCAGCGCCGCTGCGTCACCGAGAAGCACGGCGCGCGCGGGGGTCCCCCTCTCGAAGAGCAGGCGCGCAATCACGAGGCCGTCGCCGCCGTTGTTCCCCTTTCCGCAAAAGACGCTCACCCCCTTCCCCACGATCCCGGGGAAGGCCTGGAGAAAGGCACGGACCGCGCCGGCGCCCGCCCGCTCCATCAATACATGACCGGGCGTTCCCGCTTCCTTGATCGTGCGCTCATCGAGGGCGCGCATGGCCCGGGCGCTCACGAGTTTCATGCCGTCGGTCCTTCGAGAACGACGGCAGCGGCGGCAACACCACCGTCATGGGAGAGGGAGACAAAGGCGTTTCCACCGGGCGGTGGATCAATGACGAGGACGGGCGCGCCACCGGCCCCTCCGAGCACGGAGACGGAGCGAAGCGCGAGCGGACGTCCCACGAACACGCGGCGGGCGGCGAGCTTTGCCGCTAGGCGGGCAGCGAACCGCTCCGCCTCGTTCCGGCGCCCCGCGCACGCCGCCTGCTCCTCCCGGGAGAAGACCCGCGCGAGGAAGCGGACACGGTACCGTTGCAGCAGCCTTTCCACCCGCGCGACTTCGACGAGCACGACCGCGGCCCCCATCGCGCCTCCTTGGTGCCCCAATTCATAAGTACGCTAACGTCTTGGCAGCCAATGCATCCCCGTACTTACTGAACCGGACCACTTAGCGTCCGCCCCGCGCCACCTCGATCGCGGCTTTCATTTCACGGACGGCCGCCTCGAGGCCCACGAAGACCGCCCGCGAGACGATGCTGTGGCCAATGTTGAACTCGACGATTTCTGAGAGGGCGGCCACGCTTTCCACGTTCTGAAGGTTGAGACCGTGTCCCGCGTGGACTTCGAGGCCGAGCTTCGCGGCTCCGTGCGCGGCCTCGTCGATAAATCCGAGCTCCCGGATCTCGGCGGCCCCGTCGGGGGCGTCGCAGTACCGCCCCGTGTGGATTTCGATGGAATCGGAGTTCGCCTTCCGCGCGAGTTCGATCTGCGCCATGTCGGGATCGATGAAGACCCCCACGTGAATGCCCGCTTCCTGAAGGCTCTGCACGGCGCTCTGCACGTGCGCGAACGCGGCCTGCAGATCGAGCCCCCCCTCGGTGGTGATCTCCTCGCGCTTTTCCGGAACCAGCGTGACGCTGTCGGGACGAATCTCGCGGGCGATCTTCACCATTTCCGGAACCGCCGCCATCTCGAGGTTGAGGCGGGTCTGCACGAGGCGCCTTAGAAGCTCGACGTCACGGTCCTGGATATGCCGCCGGTCTTCCCGGAGATGCACCGTGATGTTGTCGGCCCCCGCGAGCTCGGCAACAACGGCCGCGGCCACCGGATCGGGAAACTGGATCCGGCGGGCCTGCCTCAGCGTGGCAACGTGATCCACATTGATGCCCAGTCTTGCCCCTTCGAACCCTTCGCGCCTCATATTCCCTTTCCACTCCCCGCAGCGCCGATGTCGGCTTCTGTTTCGCCCATGCGGGCCGAGATCGTTCCGGCCAGCCCCTCGGCAATCTCGCGAATTCGCCCCTCGTCGGGCCCCTCGACCATCACGCGAACAACCGGCTCGGTCCCCGAGTAACGGACCAGCAGGCGCCCTTCATCCCCCAGCGCACTTTCGATTTGCCGAATCTCGCGATCGATCTCGGGAATTTTTCGCAGGTCGCGCCGCTCGCGCACCCGGACGTTGACGAGGATCTGCGGCACGCGGGTCATCGTATTCGCGAGTTCGGAAAGGGGCTTCTGCTTGCGTTGAAGGATCGCGAGCAGCTGCAGGGCGCTGATCATGCCGTCGCCGGTCGTGTTGTGATCGAGAAATATGAGATGGCCGGACTGTTCACCGCCAAAGTTGAAACCCCCCTGGACCATTTCCTCGACCACATAGCGATCGCCTACTTTCGTGCGGACGATATTGCCCCCCGCCTCGCGAATAGCCCGCTCGAGGCCCAGGTTGCTCATCACCGTCGTCACCAGAGTATCCTTCGCCAACTTTTTTTCACGGAGGAGATCGAGGCTGCAGATCGCCATGATCGCATCGCCGTCGACGAGCACGCCCTTCTCATCAACGAAGATCGCACGGTCGGCGTCACCGTCAAGCGCGATACCCAAATCGGCGCCGCGCTTCCTCACGGCCTCGGCCACCACCTCCGGATGGAGGGAACCGCAATCCCGGTTGATGTTCTCACCATCGGGGTTCACGGCGATCGGGATGACCTCGGCGCCCAGTTCCTCGAGAATGGCCGGGGCGACGCGAAAGGCCGCGCCGTTGGCGCAGTCAAGCGCGATGGTGAGCCCGTCGAGCGTCAGGTCCTTGGGGAACGTGTTCTTGCAAAAGACAATGTACCTTCCCCGGGAGTCTTCGATCTTGTAGGCCTTCCCCAGATCGAGCGCTGTCGGCCGGTGCCCGGCGAGTCCGTCCGAGAAAATCAACTCCTCCATGCGAAGCTCGAGATCATCGGGAAGCTTGAAGCCGTCGCGGGAGAAAAACTTGATCCCGTTGTCCTGGAACAGGTTGTGGGACGCGGAGATCACGATCCCCGCATCCGCCCGCATGCTGCTCGTGAGGAACGCGATCCCGGGCGTGGGCATCGGGCCCACAAGGAGAGCATCCACGCCCATGGAGACGATCCCCGAAGAGAGCGCGTTCTCGAGCATGTAGCCGGACAAGCGCGTGTCCTTCCCGATCAGAATCTGGTGATGCCGGTGTCCCGGCCGGGCCCCCTGCCTGAACAAATAAGCGGCTGCGCGCCCCACCCGGATCGCCATCTCGCTCGTTATTGGGTGGACGTTGGCCACGCCCCGGATTCCGTCAGTGCCGAAAAGGCGTCGTGATCCGTTCGCGAGTTTGTCCGCTGAAAGAGTGCTTCGCTCTCGGTTTCCCTGGCTTGCCATGCGAGCAGGATCTCCTATCGGATCAGGTTTCATACCGCCCCGGACCCGGTATGGGACCGGCTGAGCAAGTTTCGGATCAGGAAGTGTCCGTGGAAGACGAGTCCCCGGCGGGGGGGGATTCGGGTTCGACGTAATCCGGGTCTTTCTCGATGCGGACACGCACCTTCACCATGACATCCTCGGCCACCATCACCGTGCGCTTGCCGGTTTCGCCCAGGGGGACCTCGCGCTGGAAGCTTTCCGACCTTCCGGAGATATCGATGGGCCGCATGGGCACGCCCTCGATGGCCGCGACCTCGCTGCGGGCCCCCTCCACCTCGACGGTCGAGGGTTGCTTGCGCACGCTGCGCAGGCGGTATCCCGCCGCGAGATCGCCCTCGATGGCGTTGAGAATGGGAACGCGCTTTCGCTCCTTGGGCTCGACGGTAACGGACACCGTCGGGGGCGAGATGCTCGCAATGCGAAGCTCCCTCGGGAGACCGAGGTGTTCGGGAGTGATGTCGATGCTTAGGTTCCCCTCCTCCTCGCTGGCGAGGGGAATACGCACCACGACATCAGAGGGGAGGAGTCGCCGGAGCAGAAGGGGCGTTCCCTCGATGTCCACTTTCACCCTCAGCACGGTCTGATCCATCACGACGGAGGATGGTCCCGGCACGATGCGAACCGGGGCCTCGAAACTCTGGTCGACGAACTCATCCCCCTGGAACACGATCATCCAGAGGACGAACGCGAAAAAGAGCGACACGAGTTTCAGCCACGTGTTCTTGAGGATCAGATCCCGAAGCACCGTCATGCCGACTTAGCCCTTTCCCGGTCGGTGCCGCCAGGCGCCTCCGCCGTCTCGTGCCCCGCGGATGACGTGCCCCTCGGTTTCGGCTTCGAGACGCTCGATATTCATCGTGTCCGGGCTGGGTGCGATTCGGAGAACGCAGCCTCAGTCCGCGTTCTCGAGAAGGTGGGAATGCGCCGCGAGGGCTATCTCAAGCACGATTGCGGTCCGGGCGGCCTGTAATCGATACATGACCAG
>CBDUXZ010000227.1:0-4163 GCA_965371325.1 uncultured bacterium
CTCTTCCCACCGGGGAGCGATTTCTTCAAGTTTACAGCAGCCTTGCCGCTCACCGCAAACAAATTAACATCGCCCCGCCCCCGCAGCGGAAGCTAGACTCGCAGGGCGACCTGGCTGAGAAGTTCGGGATCATCCAGGCAGATCCCCGCGCCCCGGACGACAGCCGTGAAGGGCTCGTCGGCGAGCAGGATTGGAAGCCCCGTCTGGTTCCGGAGGAGCACGTGGAAATTGGATAGGAGCGACCCGCCCCCCACCAGCATGATCCCTCTGTCCATGATGTCGGCCGCCAGCTCGGGGGGCGTGCGCTCGAGGGCGACCTTGACCGCCTCCACCAGCACGTTGACGGGCTCCACCAGCGCCTCATGCACTTCGCCGGACTTCAGCTCCAGAATGCGCGGAATCCCGCTGACGAGATCGCGACCCTTGATCTCAATGTGCCTGGGCTCGCCGATGAGACAGGCGCTCCCGATGGAGCGCTTGACCTGCTCGGCGGACTGTTCCCCAATCAGCAGGTTATGGTTCCGCTTGACGTAGTGAATGATCGCCTCATCCATCTTGTCGCCGCCCACCCGCACCGAGTTCGTATAAACCACGCCGGAGAGGGAGAGAACCGCCACCTCGGTCGTCCCCCCGCCGACGTCCACCACCATGTTGCCCGAAGCCTCGGCCACGGGAAGACCGGCCCCGATCGCCGCTGCCATGGGCTCCTCCATGAGGAACACCTGGCGGGCGCCCGCGGAGAGGGCGGATTCACGGACGGCACGCCTCTCGACCTCGGTGATCCCGGAAGGTACGCAGATGACAATGCGCGGGCGGACAAGCCGCGAGCGCGGCTGGGCTTTCCCGATGAAAAAACGAAGAAGCGCTTCGGTAATCTCGAAATCGGCGATGACGCCGTCCTTTAACGGGCGGATGGCCTGTATGTTGGCCGGTGTCCGGCCGAGCATCTCTTTTGCGTCTTTGCCGACGGCGAACACCTTGTTGCCGCCTTGCGACAGTTTTTGCACCGCTACCACCGATGGTTCGTTGCAGACGATGCCGCGGCCCTTGGAGAATACGAGCGTGTTGGCTGTCCCGAGATCGATGGCGAGATCAGTGGAAAAGAGACCGAACAGGCGGTCGAGGATCATGTGGACTCCCGAATATTTACTCTATGGCAAGACAACCGGGAATGGCGGAGACGTCACATGGGCTGGGGCGCGCAACCGCGGGCCAGGAGCAGACCGTCGGGGGCAGATCGGAAGGAATTGAAATTCGATCGACCGCTTGATAGCTTGTGGCGACTCCCCCCCTGCGCCTCTCGCCTTCATATGGCCTTATCGGTGCAATATTCGCAGGCTTGAGAGGACGCCACTTTTCTCGAGGAGGATCTCCTAACATGCTCGGATGGCTTCGCACCAGGACAAGGAACATCTTCATTTACGCCATCTTCGCCGTCATCATCCTGGCCTTTACCTTCTCGCTGGGAGGCGGCGGTGGCCTCTCAGGTGCCGGAAATCCAAATAACATGGCGGCGGTCTACGACCGGGTCATCGATCGGCGGACCTATGGCAACGCCCTGGCTGACCGGGAAGCCCAGTTCCGCAGGCTCCTGGGCGACCAGTGGACCGATCAGAAGTCCCGCGAGATGGGTCTGCCCCTGCAGGTGCTCGTCGAGCTCGAAAATCAGATACTGCTGCGCCACGCGGCCGAGGAGATGGGCCTCGGGATTACCGACACGGAGTTGCGCGACGCGGTGGTCAGCCTCCCCGGGTTCAACACGAACGGGCAGTTCGACTACGACCGCTACAAGAGAGCGCTCGCGCTTCAGCGACGAACGCCCAAGCAGTTCGAAGAGTCGATTCGACAGGCACTCCTTTTGCGAAAGATGGAAGAATTCCTGCTCGACTCCGTTCACATCTCGAAGGCGGAAACGCTCGAGGCATTCCGCAAAGCTCGGGAGAAGGTCGATCTCGAATTCGTGGCATTCGACCTGAAGCGATACGAAGACACAATCACGCTCGACAATGGCGCACTCGCGGAATTTCGCGAGAAGGAAGCGGCACGCATAAGCGACTACTACAACTCCCATCTCTCCGAATACCAGCGTCCTGAGCAGGTGCACGCCGCGCATCTTCTGATCAGTGTCGACCAGAACGCATCGGTGAACGAGAAAAAGGAGGCGGAGGCAAAGGCGCGGGGCCTTGCCGAGCAGGCCCGGCAGGCCGGGGCTGACTTCGGAAAGCTGGCGAAGGAGCATTCGGGTGACAGTGTCACGGCCGCGCGTGGGGGCGACCTGGGCTGGTTCTCGCCGGGCCAGATGGTCAAGTCCTTCGACGAGGCCGTGTTCGGCGCGAAACCCGGGACGATCGTCGCGCCGGTCAAGACCCGCTTCGGATACCACGTGATCAAGGTCGACGAGAAGCGCCCCGCCATTGAGAAGGCACTTGCCGACGTCGAGGAGGAGATCACGCGAGAGATGTTTATTGAGGAGCAGGCGAAGGCGCTTGCCCGGGCCGACGCGCAGGAGATCCTCGAGAAGGGCGCGACCGCAAAGGATCTGGCCTCGCTCAAGCTCCCGCGGGCCGCACGACATGGGACGACCGGACCCTTCACGCGGGGCGTGCCCAAAATCCCCAATCTGGGCCCGTCGAAGGAAGCCATCTCGGTGGGCTTTCGGCTCTCTCCCGACTCTCCCCTTGCATCCGAGGCCGTCACCCTGGCGAACTCGCTCGTCGTTCTGCGCCTCAAGGCGAAAATCCAGGCCCCCGGCAATCCGCCGGCCCAGGACCTGGACCCCTTCAAACAGCGCCTCCTCTCCGACAAGCGGCGGAAGACCATCGTGCTCTGGTACCAGTCGGCGCGAACCGAAGCCGAATCGGCGGGAGAGATCGAGCGCAACGAGCGCCTCCTCATCGACCTCGTCGGCATCGGCAGCTAATCAAAAGAGAAAGCCCGGCGATCCCCCGCCGGGCTTTTCATCCATTCATCTTGCTCCCTGTTATAACGCCGTAATATCGGCCACGTGCTTCATCCGCTTCTCCAGTTCCTTGCGGTAGGCATCGAGGCTCCCGATTTCCTTTCTCGCCACACCGCTCTTCATTGCCGCCTCGGCCACAGCCGGTGAGACGGAGAAAAGGACGCCCGGATCGAAGGGCTTGGGGATGATGTACTCCGGTCCGAACGAGAGGCTATTCAGGCCGTAGGCCTTCAGCACACTGGCGGGCACATCCTTCTTCGCCTGCTTGGCAAGCGCCTTCGTGGCGGCAATTTTCATCTCCATGTTGATCTGACGCGCCCGCACGTCCAGCGCGCCGCGGAAGATGAAGGGAAAACCAAGCACGTTGTTGACCTGGTTGGGGAAGTCGCTCCGGCCCGTAGCCATAATGATGTCTTTCCGCACATCCCGCGCGGCAATGTAGCTGATCTCGGGGATCGGATTGGCCATTGCAAAAACGATAGGACGCCTGGCCATACTCTTCACCATGCTCTTGCTGACGAGACCCTCTGACGAAACACCCACGAAGGCATCTGCGCCATCCATCGCTTCTCCGAGGGTGCGCATCTTCGTTTTCACGGCGAAGCGCGTCTTGTAGGGGTTCATGTTCTCCTTCCGCCCCTTGTAGATGACGCCCGACCTGTCGCACATGACCATGTTCTCGGGCTTGACGCCCAGGTGCATGTAGAGCGAGGCGCAGGCCATCGCTGCCGCACCGGCCCCGGAGAAGACCACTTTCATTTTCTCGATTTTCTTCTGCTGGAGCTCCGCCGCATTCAGAAACGCTGCTGCCGAGATGATGGCGGTACCGTGCTGGTCGTCGTGGAAGACGGGAATTTCCATCCGCTTGATCAGCTCGTTCTCTATGTAGAAGCACTTGGGGGCCGCAACGTCCTCCAGGTTGATCCCTCCGAAGGTCGGCTCGAGAGCGCACACGACCTCAACGATTTTCTCCGGTTCCTGCGTGTTGAGCTCGATGTCGAAAACATCGATGTCGGCAAAGCGCTTGAAAAGGACCCCCTTCCCTTCCATCACGGGCTTGCCTGCGAGGCCACCGATGTTCCCCAGTCCCAGAACAGCGCTTCCGTCTGTCACGACGGCGACAAGATTGGCCCTTGATGTGTAGCGAAACACCTTCAGGGGATCGACCGCGATCTCGAGGCAGGGCTCGGCTACGCCGGGCGTG
>CBDUXZ010000228.1:0-4135 GCA_965371325.1 uncultured bacterium
ATGATGAATCCCACCGTTCAGGAAACGAAGATCGATTACAGCCAGCTCATCGCTCGCCTCGAGAAGGGTGACGTCGCCGAGGTGACGATGAGGGATGATATGGTCGACGGGAAGTTCAAGAACGGCGATTCCTTCCAGACCTTCCTCCCCTCGGACGCCGAGATCACCAAGCGGTTCGAAGAGCACGGTGTGCGGATCGTCGTGGAGCCGAAGGAGGAAGCGGCGTGGTGGTCGGCGATCCTTCTGAACTGGTTCCCGATGCTGCTGCTCATCGGCGTCTGGATCTTCTTCATGCGTCAAATGCAGGCCGGCGGCGGCAAGGCGATGAGCTTCGGAAAATCGAAAGCGAAGCTCCTCTCCGAGCATCACCAGAAGGTCACTTTCGACGACGTAGCGGGTGTCGAGGAGGCGAAGGAGGAGCTCGAGGAGATCATCGCCTTCCTGAAGAACCCCAAGAAGTTCACGAAGCTGGGCGGCCGCATCCCGAAGGGCGTGCTGCTGGTAGGCCCTCCCGGGACAGGTAAAACCCTCCTTGCGCGGGCCATTGCGGGTGAGGCCGGCGTGCCTTTCTTCTCCATTTCGGGATCCGATTTTGTGGAGATGTTTGTGGGTGTGGGTGCCTCGCGTGTGCGGGATCTCTTCCTCCAGGGGAAGAAGAACGCCCCCTGCATTGTCTTCATCGACGAGATCGACGCGGTTGGACGGCACCGCGGTGCGGGGCTCGGCGGCGGTCATGATGAGCGCGAGCAGACCCTCAATCAGCTGCTTGTCGAGATGGACGGTTTTGAATCGAACGAGGGGGTCATTCTCCTCGCGGCGACGAACCGCCCCGACGTGCTCGATCCGGCGCTTCTTCGCCCGGGACGTTTCGACCGGCAGGTCGTGGTGCACAGGCCCGACATACGCGGGCGCGAGCAGATTTTGAAGGTTCACACGAAGCGAACCCCGCTCTCGGAGGAGGTCGATCTCAGCGTGATCGCGCGGGCGACCCCGGGCTTCACGGGGGCCGATCTTGAGAACCTCGTCAACGAAGCGGCGCTTCTCGCCGCCCGCAATAACAAGAATGATCTCGATACGGCTGATTTCGATCTGGCGAAGGACAAGGTCCTCATGGGAACCGAGCGCCGGAGCATGATCATCAACGATGAGGAAAAGAAGGTGACGGCCTACCATGAGACGGGCCACGCTCTGGTGGCGAAAAATGTCGCCGGCAGCGATCCGGTGCATAAGGTCTCGATCATTCCGCGGGGCATGGCGCTAGGCGTGACCCAGACGCTTCCTATTGATGATCGCCACACCTACCGGAAGCAGCATTTTCTGGCCATCATTGCCAAGGCGATGGGCGGCCGTGCGGCGGAAGAGGTTGTTTTCGGAGATACCTCGACCGGCGCCGCGAACGATCTCGAGCAGGCCCAGGAACTGGCCCGCAACATGGTCACCAAGTACGGGATGAGTGATCTCGGGCCCGTCACCTTTGGCAAGCGCGACGATAACATCTTCCTGGGCCGCGAATTTGCGCAGCGCCCGGAGTACTCGGAATCGACCGCGAAGGCGATCGACCGGGAGGTAACGCGAATCCTGCAAGACAGCTATGAGCTGGCGAAGAGTATCCTCACGGAGAGGATCGACATTCTTCACCGCGTTGCCGAAGCGCTGCTGGAACGTGAAACCCTTGAGGGGCATGAAATCGACGCCCTGATAGCCGGCGAGACGCTTCCCGATCCGGCGCCCGACGCCCCTCCGGCGTCGGAGAAGGCACCGACGAAGGATGATACGCCCGATGTCAGTGGGAAAAAGATCGTCGAACCGGAGCCAATGCCGAGCTGACCCCCCCGCCTTCCGGTTGACCTGCCTGGCATGCGCGCCGGGTGATCCGGCCACGGAACAGGCGGAACAATGCCCACCCTGATCCGCCTCCTTGAGATTGACACGCTTGACGAAGCCCGGCGCGAACTGGGGCGCGTGGGCGTCGGCGGCGTGGCGCGCGATCGGCTGGTCCCGAAGCTTATCCCTTTTCGAATCAGGGTGGGGCCCGTCCTTTCGCCTGCCGCGAATATCCTGAAGCAGGAGATGCTGGCTGCGGGCGGCGACGCGGCCGTGACGGAAGGCGCCGCTGCCTGCCGCGAAAAGGACGCGGAAGTTCTTCTCACGGGGACGCAGCTTCAGATGGACCGCCTGCTTCGGGCGCTCAGGGGGCAGCCCTTCGGTCTCGAAACCCTGGGCGAGAAGCTCTCGGTTTTCCTGAGTGACGTGGGACGTCGCGAGTTCACCATCAAGACCCGGCGTGGCGCGATCGAATTCGGACCCCGCACGCTGGTCATGGCGGTCCTGAACGTGACGCCCGACTCCTTCTCGGATGGCGGGCAATTTCTTGATCCGAAGGCGGCCGTCGATCATGCGCGGCGGCTTGTGGATGAGGGCGCAGACATTATCGATATCGGCGGTGAGTCGACCCGCCCGGGCGCGGCGCCCGTGGATCTGGGCGAGGAGCTGGCGCGCGTTGTCCCCGTCGTCGAACGCCTTGCCGGCGAGCTTCCGGTTCCGGTCTCCATCGATACGATGAAGGCCGGCGTTGCCGAGGCGGCGCTTAGGGCCGGAGCCTCCATCGTAAATGTGGTCGGCGCGCTCGCCGTCGATGCAGGCGTTGCTGAGGCGGCGGCGAGGGAGGAAGCCGCGCTCATCCTCATGCACATGAAGGGACGCCCCGCGCACATGCATGAGGAGGCGCACTATCCATCAGGTGTGATGGGGGAGGTCATCGGGCAGCTCTCCGAGGCGATCGCCACCGCCGAGATGTGCGGCGTGGATCGGGAGCGGATCATTGTCGATCCGGGACTCGGGTTCGGGAAGCACTCGGCGCATACCCTCGAGGCGCTCGCGCGCCTGGGCGAGTTGCGATCACTCGGCAGGCCGATCCTCGTCGGACCCTCGAGGAAATCGTTTATCGGTGAGGTGACCGGGCTTCCCGTGTCAGAGCGCCTGATGGGCACGTCGGCCGCCTGCGCCATCGCGGTCATGAACGGCGCCCGGATGGTGCGGGTGCACGAAGTGAAACCCGTCCTGCCGGCCCTCAGAACCGCCGAGGCGATTCGCGACGGGAAAGGAGACGCGTAAGGATCATGGGGGAATACCTGCGCGAAATATATCTGAGCTTATCGCTGAAGGACGCGGCCGACATTCTGATCGTGGCGCTCGGGATCTATTGGCTGCTGCTTCTTATCCGCGGAACGCGCGCGATACAGATGCTGGTTGGACTCTTTCTCCTTATTGCCGGCCTGGCGGCCTCAAAGTACTTCCAGCTCTTTACCCTTCAGTGGGTGCTCAAGAACTTCCTGGGGTCCTTCGTGGTGCTGATCATCGTGATTTTCCAGCACGACATCCGCCGCGCGCTCTCGCGGGTGGGCCGGGGGTTGTTCTTCCCGCAAATCGGGCGGCGGGAGGAGACGCAGGTGCTCGAGGAGGTCGTGCGCGCCGCGCAATCCTGCGGAAACAAACGCATCGGTGCGCTGATAGTCTTCGAACGAGAGACGGGGTTGGAGAACTTTGTGGAGGTGGGGCACAAGATCGACGCGAGAATTTCGCGCGAGCTTCTCGTCACCATATTCATGCCGGGATCACCGCTCCACGACGGGGCCGTGATCATCCAGCATGGGAATATTATGGCCGCGGGCTGCCTGCTTCCCCTGACGATGAACCCCGATATCGATCGCGATCTCGGCACGCGCCACCGGGCTGCCATCGGGCTCACCGAGGAGACGGATGCCATTGTGGTTGTGGTTTCCGAGCAGACGGGGAAGGTCTCCGTGGTCGAGGCGGGCGCCATCAAGGAAGCCGCCGACGCCGGCCAGCTTCGCACGCTCCTTTCGGAAGCCCTGGCACGGAAAGCTGATCCGAAAGCGTCAAGGGAGAAAGAAGTGCCCGAGGGAGATGAAGAGGGGTCATCCGAGGGAATCGAGACGGCGGAGGTGCCTGGCGGCACTGACCGGGAAAGGGCTTAGTCGACATGACGGGGCTCCGGGATCTGATCCTCAAAAACACGTGGCTGAACCTCGTGTCGCTTTGTCTCGCGTTCGTCCTCTGGATGCTCGTGTTCCAGGGGGACGAGTTCGTCGACCAGAGTTTCGAGGCCCCGGTT
>CBDUXZ010000229.1:0-4132 GCA_965371325.1 uncultured bacterium
GAACTGGCGAAGATCATCGACGAAACCGATCTTCCCAAGGGTGTCGTGAACATCATCCAGGGCTTCGGCCCCGACTGCGGCGAGGAGTTGGCCGCCAATCCGCAGGTCGACAAAGTGGCTTTCACCGGCTCGACGGCCGTCGGACGACGAATCATGCAGCTTGCCGGCGCAACGGTGAAAAAGGTGACGCTGGAGCTCGGAGGCAAGTCGCCGGCCATCATCTGCGACGATGCGGATCTCGATCTGGCCACCGACGGTGCGCTCTTCGGCGTTTTCTTCCACCAGGGGCAGGCCTGCGAGTCGGGAACGCGGCTCTTCGTTCCCGAATCGCTGCATGACGAATTTGTGGAGCGCCTCGTCAACCGCGCGAAGACACTGCGGGTCGGCGATCCGAGCCAGATGGAGAGCGATCTCGGCCCGGTCATCGCCGAGCGGCAACGGCAGCGCATCGAGGGGTACATCCAGAGCGGCCTCGAAGAGGGCGCCAAGATCGTGACCGGTGGCGGACGCCCGGCGAACCTGATGAAGGGCTTCTACGTGGAGCCCACAATCTTCGTCGACGTCAAGAACGAGATGAAGATCTCCCAGGAGGAGATCTTCGGGCCGGTGCTCTGCGTGATCCGTTACAAGGACATCGACGATGCCGTCCGCATGGCCAACGACACGATCTACGGACTTGCGGGTGCGGTCTGGTCGAAGGATGAGGAGAAGGCCCTCGGGATCGCCAGGCGAATTCGCGCCGGGACCGTCTGGATCAACGAGCATCACATGCTCTCGCCCCTCACCCCCTTCGGCGGCTACAAGCAGAGCGGCGTGGGGCGCGAGTTTGGCAGCTACGGCCTGTCCGAGTACCTGCAGACAAAGCATGTGTACGTGGACAGGACCGGCAATCTGGCCGGGAAGTTCTGGTACCAGAGCCTCTTCGGGCAGAGTGGCTGAAGGAACGAGAGGATGAAATTTGAAGGTGGCCCTCACCGGCGCGGCCCGCGAGATCCTGAAGAGGGTCAAGGCGAAGCGCGATAACCTCGTCTTCGTTTTTGGCGACGGCTGCTGCGAGGGTACAGCACCGCTTCTCTTCGATAACTACCTGATCGATCCGGAGCAGATCCGCGTGGGTGAGGTCGAGGAAGTTCCGGTCTACGCTTCACCGCACATCCACGGCCTGTACGAAAACCGCCGCGTCGTCATCGACGTGGATTACGGCCAGGTTTCCGACTCACTTTCCGTCGAGACCGGGCTCGGGTGCCGCTTCGTGATGCTGTAGTTCCCGCGCCCTGGCAGGATCTCTCCGGCGCTCCCCAGGGAGCCCCATCGTTCGACGGAAAGGACACCCCGCAGGGCTGATGCCGAACAAAGATTCTTCCCCGACCCTTAAACGCTTCTGCGACAGCGTCCGGTATCAGATCCTCTTTCCCCTCCTCTCTGTTCTTCTCCTTACGGGGCTATTGGGACATTTCGGCTGCGGAGACGCCCCCCGCAGCGCGGGCCCCGATATCGTTCTGATCACCCTCGACACGACCCGGGCCGACAGGCTGGGGTGTTACGGCTACCATCGCGAAACGAGCCCCAACATCGACCGGTTCGCGGCTCACGCCACCCGCTACGACAAAGCCTTCGCCCCCTCCAGCTGGACACTCCCTTCGCACGCATCTCTGTTCACCGGCAAGTTCACCGCCAGCCACGGCGCCCGTTTCGACCCCGACGGTCCGCTTCAACTGGTCGAAGCCATCCGGACCGAAGATCCCAGGTGGGGACTTTACCGGGCCCGCGGCCTCTCCAGGGACGAGACAACGCTGGCTCAGATCCTGAAGGAGGCGGGGTACGCCACCGGCGCCGTGGTTGGCGGGCCGTGGATGAAGCGGGTTTTCGGCCTGGACCGCGGGTTCGACCACTACGACGACTCAGGGATCACATCGGTGGAGGGGAGACGCGCCCGGGAAGTGAGCGACGCGGCGATCGGGTGGCTTCAGGAGCACCGGCGAGAGAAACTATTCCTGTTCGTGAACTATTACGATCCCCACGCCCCTTACGATCCGCCGGCAGGCTACAGCGAGAAGTTCGTCCCGACGGATCCGGGCGAGGCCGCGGCCCTCGGCCTCGCGGGAGTTCAGCGGGCCGCATACGACGCTGAGATTCTGTACATGGATTATCACCTGGGCCGCTTGCTTAAGACGCTCAAGGCTTCAAAACGTTTCGAAGGTGCGCTTATCATCCTGACCGCGGATCATGGCGAGCTGCTCGGCGAGCACGGGACTTTCGGTCACGGCAAGAGCCTTTACCATCCGGAGCTCCGTATCCCCCTGATCGTCAAACAGCCGGGTCCGGACAATGCACAAGCAAGTGTGCCCGAGCCCGTACAGCTGGTCGACGTCTTCTCGCTCGTCCTTGAAAAGATTGGCATCTCTCCACCGGAGGGGATTCAGGGGGAGAGCCCGGGCACCGTGACTCATCCGATCATCGCCGAGCTGTACCCACTCCCGGCGCTCACCGGGCGGGAAGGCTGGCGCGCGATCATCGAATGGCCATACAAGTATCTCTGGAATGACCGCGGAAACCACGCACTTGTGAACCTCGAGAAGGACCCGGAAGAGACCCGGAACCTGCTCGCGCGCGAGCCGCAGATCTCCGCCCGGCTCGCCTCGGCGCTGGCGGCCTACATTCAAGGCCTGCCCGCCCCCGGAGAGACCGGTCCGGCGCAGGAGGTCGACGCGGAAACACAGGAGGCGCTCAAAAGCCTGGGATACATCGAATAAAGGCGAGGAGATTCCGGAGTCAGTAGCGGGGTACGGATGAATCAACCTGAACGGACCACTCATCGATCCCGCCGTAGAGGTTCTTCACGTTCGAGAAGCCGGTCTTGAGGAGAATTCCGCAGGCGCGCAGGCTGCGTCCGCCCGTCTTGCAGTGAACGACGATCTCGCGATCGCGCCAGGCCTCAATTTCCGCAAGCCGGTCCGTGAGTTCATTCACGGGAATCAGAGTCGCGCCCGGAATGCGGGCAATTTCAGATTCATTCGGCTCGCGTACGTCCAGAAGAAGGAACTCCTCCTGCGTACCGATCTTTAGCTTGAGCTCCACGGGGCTGATCTCGGTGACGGGCACATCGTCGTGGGTCTGTCCGATTCCGCAGAACCCTTCATAATCGATCAGTTCCGTCACCGTCGGGTGCTCGCCGCAGACCGGGCACTTCGGGTCCTTCCGCAGCCTGAACTCGCGGTATTTCATGGCGAGCGAGTCATACTGCAGGAGCCGCCCGATCAGCGGAGTTCCATTCCCCGTGATGAGCTTGATCGTTTCCGTCGCCTGGATGAGCGCGATCGACCCCGGAAGTATGCCCAGAACTCCCCCCTCGGCGCATGAAGGCACCATGCCCGGGGGCGGAGGCTCGGGAAACAGACAACGGTAGCAGGGCCCGCGCTTCGCGTCGAAGACGCTTGCCTGCCCTTCGAAGCGGAAGATACTGCCGTACACGTTCGGCTTTCCCAGCAGCACGGATGCGTCGTTTGTGAGATAGCGCGTCGGGAAGTTGTCGGTTCCGTCGATGATCACGTCGAAGTCCGCCATGATCGTCAAGGCGTTCTCGCTCGTGATGCGCTCCTTGAAGATGATAACGTTCACGTCCGGGTTCAGCGCGCGAATTCGCTTCGCGGCCACCTCCGCCTTCGGTTTTCCCACGTCATCGGTGGTGAAGAGAATTTGGCGCTGGAGATTTGTCAGATCAACGAGATCGAAGTCCACGAGGCCAATCGTGCCCACGCCCGCTGCGGCCAGATAAATGGAGAGCGGGCACCCCAGCCCGCCGACGCCGATGATCAGAACCTTTGATTCAAGGAGCTTCTTCTGCCCCTCGAGGCCTATCTCCGGGAGAATGAGGTGTCTGCTGTAACGCTGGTATTGAACGGGGTCGAGTTCCTTTACCATCTTTCACTCCGATGCGGAGGCCGCCCCAGGGGCAACCTTGGGGGCTGAATATAGCGCAACGGCACCCTTACCCCCACCCGGCGGGCGCCCCCGATTTTCCTGGCGAGGCCCTACCCGCGCATGGATCAGGTAGGCGTACTCAGTTATGCGCCGCGGGTCATCGGGCGCGAAGTAGAGATCGCGGAGCTCCTTTCCACGAAGGATCGATTCG
>CBDUXZ010000230.1:0-4123 GCA_965371325.1 uncultured bacterium
CGCGGTCATTTCTTCGATGGCGGCGCCCCCGCCCGGCTCTGTCACGGGCGTGATGGCATCCGTCACGAGCCTTACCCGATAGCCGCGCTCGAGAAGAGCCATCACCGTGGCCTTCACGCAGTAGTCCGTCGGGACCCCAAACACCACGACTGCAGGCGCCCCGCTCGCACGAAGGATGACCTCCGTGTTCAGGTTGTCGAACAGGCTGTAAACTCGTTTCTCGATCACGACCTGGGCGCCCGGTCGAAGCGCGATCGGCTGCGGCCGATTCGAAAAGACCATGACATCATCGAGGGTCGTCTCGGGAATTTTCTTCTGACCCGGCGAGCCCGCCACGGCGTGGGGCGCCCACTCTCCGAATTCCGGATCATTTTCGAAATGGGCATCCACCGACGAGATCAGCGGCACGCCCATCTGATGCGCGGCTTCGAACAGCCTTTCGAGATTCGGAATAATGATGTCAGCGTTCTTGAAGTAGAGAGCGCCCCTCGGATTCATGAAGTCGAACTGCGTGTCGATGTCGAGAAACGCCGTCTCCGGCATGGCCGTCCTTTATCGGGACTTGCGCGGCTGAACACCCGGGAAACCACCCGCCCGCGCTTCGCGTCCCTGTCACCGCGATCCGTCATGAAGGCCGATTTTCAGGCTATCCCGGGCCTTCCGGGGGGTCAAGGCGATCCGGGCCGGCCGTTGCCGATTCGGGAAGGGCGCCGCCGAGCAAATCGAGCAATTGGCGCGCGCTCTGCACCGCTTTGGCCTGAAAGTGATTGTTGAAGAACACGAAGGTTTTCTCACCCACGCCGCTCATGGCCCGGATTTTCGGAATCCACTCGCGCAGTTCCTCCTCCCTGTAGGCGTAGTCATAGCGCTCCTCGGCCCGTTCGTGCTTCCACCACTTCGCGGCATTCCGGCCATGAAAACGAACGTAGCCGATGCCGCCCGTCTTGACGGCGACGGGCGGCATGAGATTCGGCATGCGCGGCTCATCAACCGCGCACAGGCCGAGCGCGCGTTCCTCGAGCCATGCGAAGGACTCCGGTGAAACCCAGCTGCGATGGCGAAACTCCGCCACGAGGGGGATCTCGGCCCAGAGATCGCGAAGATCCATAGCCAGCGTGTCGATATAGGCAAGGCTCTCCTCGTCGCGCCTGAAGGAGAAGGGAAACTGGAGCAGGAGTGCGCCGCAAACGCCCGCTTCTCTCAGGGGCGATAGCGCCTCCACAAAGCTCGAGAGGGTTTCGCTTGTCGCGTTCCGATCGTGGGTCATTCCCCGGTGCGCCTTCAGGGTGAACTCGACCGTTCCCCCGGACTTCTCGACCATTCGCCCGAGCGTGCGCGCATCGGGGATGCGGTAATACGTGAAGTTGAGCTCGCATGTCCTGAAATATCTCGCGTAGAAAGCAAGAAACTCGCTGGAGCGCATCTCCCCCGGGTAGAAGAATCCCTTCCAGTCCTGGTAGCTGAAGCCCGATGTACCGACCCGGATCGCAGATTCGCCGCCGGGGACCGGGCCGTTGCGCTCATCCCCGGAGATCTGGTCCGAGTTGCGGTGGGGATCCTGCTTCGATAGAGTGCCGTGTTCCATCACTCTTCCCTGCAGGGTTTGGAGGGGTTTCTTCCCATGGTTTCATCCACACCGTCCCGTAAGTACGCGAGGTACACGCTCGGCCTTCTTGCCGTCATCAATGTTCTGAACTTCGTCGATCGCCAGGCAATCACCATTCTCTTCGAGCCCATCAAGAAGGAAATGGGCCTTTCGGATGCGCATCTGGGTTTTCTCGCGGGAATAGCTTTCGCCCTCTTCTACTCCGTCATGGGAATTCCTTTCGGCCGCCTCGCGGACGTCTGGAGCCGGCGCAAGCTCATCTCTCTGGGGCTGGCGGCCTGGAGCCTCATGACGGTCATGTCCGGCCTGGCGCGAAACTTCGGCCAACTGCTCGTGGCCCGGATCGGAGTAGGCGTTGGCGAAGCGGCATACGGCCCTGCCGCCCTGGCGATCATCAGTGATCTCTTCCCCCCTTCGCGGCGGTCGACGGCGCAGGCCGTCTTCGCATCAGGGGTCCCCATCGGAGCAGGCCTGGGCGTCGTCATAGGAGGCTACGTCGCGCAACGCTACGGCTGGCGCCCCGCCTTCTACATCCTTGGCCTGCCGGGCCTCGCCCTCGCCATCCTCGCCTGGCGCCTGCGGGAGCCGCCCCGCGGGAGCGCTGAGGGGAGGGTGGTCCAGGATGTCACAGAGCCCGGGGCCGGGCGCCGGGTCATGGAAATCATCTTTCAGACTCCCACCCTCCGCTATCACTTCGCGGGGCTCTCCTGCATCGTGTTCGCTATTTCCGGTTTCTCCGTCTGGATTCTGAGCTTCGTCCAAAGATACCACGGCTTTTCCGTGCAGCAGGCGGGAGGGCTGGCGGGGGTGGTTTTCGCGACCGGGGGCCTGGTGGGGGTCATGTCCGGCGGGTGGCTGGCCGACTGGATGGCGCGGCGGCGCGTGGACGGGCGGATACGCCTCATTCTCTACGGCGCGCTCATGGCCGCGCCTCTCACGGTGGGAACGCTCTTTCTGGAAGGGACCGGCGCTTTCGTGGTCTGCTTCTGGTTCAATGCCGTGATCAGCTCGATGTGGTTCAGCCCGGGCACTTCAACGGTTCACGATCTCGTGGAGCCCCGTCACCGGGGGATCGCGATCGCGATTTATTTCTTTTTCATCAATATCCTGGGATTTGCGCTCGGACCTTTCGTCGTCGGCATGATAAGCCACAACGTCGGGGATCTGCGGCAGGCCATGCTCATTTGCCCCGCAATGGGTCTTCTGGGGGCCCTCATCCTGCGCATTGGCGCGCGCCACATGCAGGCCGACCGGGAGCGCGCACTGGCGCACGCGATGAAGGGGGCAGCCCTATAGGCGCCGGGGTCAGGGCTTTATCGTTGGCGCGGGCGTGGGCGCTTCTTCGTCCCTCTGGTACTTCTTGATCGTATGCTCCACCACGCGCCGGACCCGCCAGCTTCGCTTCGCCCCGCCCGTGATGATCTTCAGATCCTCGTAGAGGGTCGGATCGTTCAGGAAGGCGCCAAAGGTTCCCTCTCCCTCATCGAGCTTTTCGAGCACGCTGCTGAGCCGCAGGGCGGCGTCGTTCAGGTTCTCCGTGAGGCTCTTCTCCCCCTTCGCGTAAATGGCCTCGTGGAGCATGCCCGGACCCGATCTCACGCGCGCCGTGATGTCCTCGATGTTCTTCACCGACCTGGAGAGTGACCCGAGCGAGACGCCCAGATCCCCCTCCCCTCCCCGCGCCTCTTCCATGAACGCCCTGAAGTCGGCAAGCGCGTGGCTCAGATCGTCAATCGCATCACCGGGGGTGGGTTCGTAGACCAGGCCGTGCAGAATACCTTCCCCCTTCTCGATCTCCTCGACAATGTTTTTCATGGAATGGAAAGTTCGGGAGAAGTTCTCGCGGTTCTCTTCACTGGCGAACTCCGCGGTGAATGAGTCGAGAGAACTGGAGATGTTCACGATGTTCGTGAGGATCTCGTCGCCCTTCTCCAGGACGGAAAAGAAATCGGGCGGCCTGGTGCTGGTGACCACACCCCCTTTCTTGATGATGGTGGCCGGTGGAAAACCGTGCGTCAGCTCGACGTATTTGTCCCCGAGAAGACCCATCGTGCGAATGGTGGCCCGGGAGTTCTCGCGAATGCGGGCGCGCACGCTCCGGTCGACGTCGAGAACCACCTCCACGGGCTTCTCGCCAAAGGCCGGGGCGAAGTAGATCTTGCTCACCAGTCCAATGTCCCGCCCCTGAAGCCGCACCGGCGCGCCCTCCACCAGGCCCTGCACGTTGGTAAAGGATGTCTTGATCGCATAGGTTTCGCGGAAAAGCCCGCTCTGGCTCGATAGCGACACGATCAGGCCTCCGAGAAGCAACAAGGCCACCGTGACCAGAAGCCCGACCCTCATATCGCGCATCGTTTGATTCATGACCTGCCTCCTAGCGCCTGTGGCCCCGAGGGAGGAACGGGCCTCGCGGTTAGAAACTCCTGAACGCCAGGCTCCACAGAGGCGCGAAACTCCTCCCGGGTTCCCTGCACCTGGATGATCCCTTCCGCCATCAACGCCAGCCGATCGGCCACG
>CBDUXZ010000231.1:0-4121 GCA_965371325.1 uncultured bacterium
TGGAGCCCCACCTTGAGCTCAAGGAGGCGTTTCAGATTCGCGAGGTTGAAATGGAAGAGATGCTCGGGTTTTGCGAGGTTTGACTCATCAAGGCCGTGAACGAGGACGCCGAGGGATCGTGTGTTCGGAACCGCCACCCACATCGCCCCGCCCGGTTTGAGGACGCGCAGTCCCTCCTCGAGAACGCCTACCGGGTCGGGAAGGTGCTCCACCGTGGACCAGAAGGTCACGGCGTCAAAGCTCGCTTCGGGGAAGCCTGCCGCTTCGAGCGTCATTGTGTCGACCGAGAGGCCGCTCTTCTCGCGGGCATGATTGGCCGGCCACGGTGATGGATCCACGCCGCGCACCTGCCACCCGCGCTTTTGCGCTGCCGTAAGAAAGTGTCCAACCCCGCATCCAACGTCGAGCAGCACACCCCGCTCCGTCCGCTTCTCGATCTCGTCAAGGGCCGCTTCGTAGCTCGCCTCGTTCTTCCGACGCGCTTCGAGATAGGGATCGTAGTAACCGGCGCCGTAGAAGACGGCGGCTTCCAGGGGCGTCGGGCGCGGAGAGGCAAAAATAAGGCCGCAACGCCTGCAGTTGCAGAGGCGCTTGCCGTTCACCAGGGCATAGTAGGCGGGGTTATCGTTTGCGCAGACGATACAGCGTGTGGCTTCAGGCATGATGCACCACCTGCTTCTTGCGGTTCAGTTGAGGCGGCCCGGCCCGAAGGCGCGCTACGCCCCATTCAAGGATCCGGTGGAGCCTTGGGCGCAGGACCCGCTCGTATTCACCGGCAAGCGTGACGTATCGTCCCCCGAACCCCCGCTTGAAGAGATAATTCCCCCAGAGCGGATGTCCCTGCGAAACGCGCCCGGCCACGCCCTCGAGATCGTAGGTGTCACATCCCCGTTTGCGCGCCCACTTCATCGCCTCCCAGTGAAGCAGTTCGTTGGCATGATGCTTTCGGCAGAGTGGCGAGGAAGCGCCGAACAGATAGTGGCAACGCCGGCCCGGTGCCAGAACGAAGGCGCCGGAGAGAGGCTCCCCCCGGGGTGAACGGCTGATGAACACCCGACCCCATCCCCCCGTCGCGCTCTCTTCCCAAATCCTGCGCATGCGATTCTCGGAGATTACGGAAAAAGAGTTTCGATCCCCCGTGGCGCGATGCATCTCGTGGAAAACCCCGAAGCTCTCCGGATCGTTCGCAGCGTCGATGCGAATGCCCGCCCGGCATGCTTTCCGGATGGCACTGCGCACACGTCCCTCCATTCCGCCCAGGATGGCCTCCTCCTCCCGCGCGAGATCAACGCGGAAGGTCGCTGTGTGCATCCAGGGTGCGCCGCTGGCGGGCCGGTAGCCGAGCGACTGCATCCACCCGGCTGGGAAAGCGCCGGCCTCGACATCGGGGCTGATGCGAATGACCGTTCCTCCGCGACGGCGCACCAATGCCTCGAGCGCCTCAAAAAGCGCGGCGGCGGCGGCACGTCCCATCGCCGATTCGAACTTTGCCACCGGCCCGCGGGGTGCGTACCAGATTCCGCCTAGGGGAGAAAGACCACCGGGAAATCGCCGTTCAAGCGCGATGATGCTGGCGCAGATCGTTTCGCCTTCCATGGCGGCGAGCCCCCAGGGTCGCCATCCGTCTCTTGACTTGGCGATGGCCCATTCGGGCGACTGGAAGAGTCCCTGCCCGCACTCCGCAAGAAACTCGACCTGACGCTCCGCCAGCGCGCCCGTCGGTTCGAAAGAGGCAACCTTCATGAGGTCTCCCCCATGCCGCCGGCACCCGATGAAATATCGCGTTTCCGTCCGCTGACCAGCCAGAGATGGGCCATGAGACGCGAGACACGCGTTCGTCCGAGTGTTCGGTCGAACCGGGGAAGCCAGCGGAAAAGCGATCGTGTGAAAAGACGCTCCCCGATAGTCCGCGCGGGAATGTGACGACTACCTACCGAGGCGGTGATATCAAAGTGATCGGCGAGCAGAGCACACAGCTCTTCCGGGTGAAAGCGGTGGAAGAAGATTCCGCCCGGATGGCGTCCTTCGCGGGGAGAGAGCATCCGCCTCAAAAGGGCGTCGTTGTAGGAGGTGAGAACCAGTTCCCCCTCTTTTCCAAGGGTACGCGCGGCCTCGGCGAGAAGATCGCGCCGGCCGCGAACATCGGGTAGGTGATGGAGCACCTGGTTTGACACGGCCCGGTCGAAGACACCGGTCCTGAAGGGGAGCCGGGTGACATCCGCCTGCACGAGGAGGGCGTCCGGCGCCTTGGCCTGCGCAATCTTGAGGGAAGCATGGGAAAAGTCGACCCCGACGGCGCGAGCGCCGTGTCCCAGGATCCGTGGGAGGAGTTTTCCGGTCCCACAGCCCAAATCAACAATACGCTCACCCGGTGCGGGAGCGAGACGTTCCAGGCAGGCCGCGCTCTCTGCGACATCGCGGTAAGGGCCGTCCGTGAAGGCGTCGTAGACAGGGGCCTGCAAGTCGCGGAGTTCGCGTTCCACCCTTTGATAGTCCGGCAACGGCGCGACGAGCAGTCGCTTGTCATTCCTCTTTATTGCGCGGCGGCGGCGCCACATGGTGGGAATTCCCAGCAGCCGCTCCCATTGGGCACGCCATAGTCCGGGCCGGTATGTGATGGATTGAAAGATCTTCACGCACTCATACCCCAGCCACCCGGGTGCAATTCGCAGGAAGTCGCGGGTGCGCCCCTGCTTTATCAAGACCCAGAACGAATTCCGGTGCAGAAAATGTTCGGTGCGCCGGGCGCCTGTGCCCGATCCACCCCGGACGTGGTAACCGACCGCTTCGGGAAGAATGCGCGCCCGCCATCCCCTGCGACGAAGCGCCCAGGCCAAATCGGCGTCTTCGTAGTAAAGAAAGAGGTGCTCGTCGAAGGGCCGGCCCGCCCCCTGGACATCAGGGACCGCGTCCACAATCGCCCGGCGCCGGTAGAGCGCCGCGGCGCCGCACACACCCCATACCTCCCCGAAGGAGATCCGTCCGTCGTCGGGAAGTCCCGCGCCGCGATCGCGGAAACGTCCGCGGCCGTCCGGGCAAATACCGGCGGAATCAAGCAAGGGGGACCCTGGCTCCACGCTTTCGATTGAAGACGCGATGCAGACCCTCCCCTTCTCATCCGTCCTGAGGAGTTTGCCCGACAGGGCGGCCAGGCTCGGGTCGGCCTCCATGGCCGATACGAGAAGGGCCAGGAAATCCGGCGCGAGGGTAAGATCGGGATTCAGCACGAGGAAGTAGGGCTCATCAGTGCCCTCGAAGGAGAGATTGTGTCCCCCCGCGAACCCGAGATTTCTCCCCGGACTCATGATGGAGACCTCGGGGAACGCCTCGCGGACGGCCTCCGCGCTCCCATCCGTGGAACCGTTATCTACCACGATGATTCGCATGGATCGAAACGTCTGTGCGCTCAGCGATCGGAGACAGCGCAACAACTCTTCACGATCGTTCCAGGTGATCAGACTGACGGTTACCGAAATCATTCCGTGCCCTCTCCTTCTCCGCCCTGATGGAGATTCTTGTAGATGGCCGTAAACCTCTGAATTCCATCTTTAAAGCATGCCCGCTCCGCGATGATGGCCGGGTTCAGCGTTCGCGCCTTCTCGCGCAGGGCCCCCTCATGGAGAGCGTGGAGAAGAGCCTCCGCAAGCGCATCCGGCACACCCGTTTCATACAAGAGCCCGTTTTCGCCCTGCCGGATCCATTCGCGATTTGAGGGGATGTCGGGCACCACCGGGAGAAGCCCGGTTGCCATCGCCTCGAGCAGGGAGAGAGAGGCGCCGTCCGTGGGGCACGTACTCACGTAAACATCCGCCCCGCGGAGGGCCTCCGCGACCGCGTCCTCATCGACATCTCCGAGAAACCGCACGCCGTCATCGAGTTGCAGCGACCATGCCAGGTGCGCCAGTTTGTCTGAGAGGGACCCGCCCCCCGCGATGCGCGCGGTGACCCTCCCCTCGCATGCCATCCGAGAAAGCGCCATGAGAAGCAGATCGACGCGGTAGAGCGACTCAAGGCGGCGTGTGCTGATGATCCGGAGCGCATCGGGGCTTCCCCGATGCGTCTCGGCCGGGTGAAAACGATCGAGGTCGACGCCGTACTGAAACGTTTCGACGCGCTCGGGT
>CBDUXZ010000232.1:0-4111 GCA_965371325.1 uncultured bacterium
TGAGAAAGCTGAAGCCGGAAACACCCTGGAAAAGTGCCATGTAGGAACCGACCAGCAATGTCCCCGCCGTCCAGAAGCCCAAACCCTGGAAGAAGAGGAATCGGGGATGATTCACGATCTGGCCGTAGCTGCGCCGGATTGCATTGTGATCCGTCAGCCTCCGGCCTTCCCGGAAACTCTTCCAGTAGCGCGCGATCTCACGCTCGCGCGGCCGAATCATCATTCGCGTCAGGACGAAGAGCACAGGAAAAAGGCCTGCGAGAAAAATCACGAAATGGCGTGATTGATCCGGCGTGAACCGGATGAGGGCTACCAGATAGAAGGCGGCCAATCCCGCCGACACCAGGGATACCAACAACGGCCAATACTCCAGCCGCCTCAGAATGTTGAGGTCCGATACCTTAGTCATGCCGGGGCTCCTGTCTGACCTGATCCTCTGTTAACTACCCGGTGGTTCCCGTCCGTTCTTCCCCGCCGGGAAAGGCGCCGGGCGGCGTGCCGCCCCGTCGGGTGACCGGATCGAGGAGGCGATCCGAATTAATCAGCATGTAGACTACACCGGCGCGGGTGCACATCGCGCTCAGGAAGTTGTAACCGAGATCCTTCGTCATCCGGGGAGGCGGTTTCATCTCCGAAGGCGAAACCCGCATCACGGGCAGAAGCTCGTCGACCAGAAGACCAGCAACCCGGCCTCTTACCACCGACACGATGATCCGAGCCCGGGGTGTGGCCTCTTCGGCCGCGAGGCCTGTTCGTGCCCGCATGTCGAGGATCGGGACATATGCTCCCCGAAGGTCGATAACGCCGGCAATCTCGGGCGGCGCATTCGGGATGACCGTCATTTTCTGCACACGAACGACCTCCTTCACGCGAAGGATCTCGATGAGGTAAAGCTCCTCCCCAACGCGAAAGGCAATGAACTTCTCATCCTCGAAGGCCGGAGATACATCAGGCGCCTGGGTGCTTTTGTACAGGCCGCTTCCGCGATCACTCATGTGTGTTCTCCTGCGGCCTGCTGTCCCGTTGCGCCCGCGGCGGTGAAAGGTCCGAATGCCAACACGCTCTCCGGATTTAGAACGGAGATCAGACGACCCTGGTTCCGGCATACGCCAAGCAGGAAGCCGGCCTCGGCACTATCGAGAACGGCGGGCGGCGGCGCCATCTTCGATTTTAGTAAACACACCTTCTGCATAACCTCGTCGACGAGAATGCCCGCAGATCTGTCTTCAAGCGCAACCACGATGATCCTGGCCATGGGGAGCTGTTCCTCCGGCGGCTGGAAACCGAGCCTCAGCCTCAAATCCACCACCGGCAGGATCTTTCCCCGCAGCGAGATAATCCCGGTTATGAAGTCCGGCAGACCCGGAAGCTCGGTCACAGGCCGGACCCGGATTATTTCCTTCACGTCCCGAATGTCGATGGCGAAGGTCTCCTTCGTCACGCCGAAGGAGAGCAGGTCGATGCAATCGAGCACCGCATCTCCAGACGCCGCGATCGACTGCCCGTACTCCGCCTCGCTCGGGAATTCGAACGGCAACGAGGAGGCAACTTTCGTGTCCGGGTTCGATGCCGTGTCCTCGCCGGGTTCCACATCCGCCCAGGCCGCCCGGCTACTCTCTTCGTTCGCCGGCAAGCAAGGATCTTCCTCGTCAGACTCGTCCACCGTTCCGATTACCGATTCATCGACCTTGACCGCGAGCCAGGCATCCGCCGGACTCTGAGCCTCAGCCGTGTCGCCGGACTGCACGGGCGTTTCACCGGCCGGCAAGGCGTCGGAACCCTTGCCAATCTCCGGGCCGCCCTCCCGAGGGGAGGCCGCTCGCGCGCTCTTCCTGCCGTTTTTGCGTCGTGCCATCTTCGGCTTCATTCCTTCCGGCGTACCGCCCGATCGAGGAGGGCGCCGATATCAATCACGAGAACCGTCTGCTGATCGCCGAGCTCCGTGGCCCCCGCGATCCCCTCAACGCTGGGAAGCAGCTTTCCGAGCGGCTTGATGACGATGTCCTGTCGCCCCAAAAGCCCGTCCACGACGATTCCAAGGCGATGCTCGGCAAGCCCGACCATCACCACAAAAGTTTTCTCGGGAAGTGCTTCCTCCCCTTCCAGTCCGAAAATCGATGAGAGCCGAACGAGGGGGAGGATGTCGGCCCTTACATCGAGAACCTCTCTGCGCTCGACGGTCTGAATATCCGTCTGACGAACGGTGAGGCATTCGAGCACCGAGTTGAGAGGCACCGCATAGGTGCGACCGCGTACGACCACCAGGAGCGCCTGGATAATCGCAAGCGTGATGGGAATGACGATTGAGAACCTGCTCCCTACACCGGGCTCGCTCTCGATATCGATGATTCCCGAAAGTTTTGCGATGTTCTCCCTGACGATATCGAGCCCTACCCCGCGGCCCGAGGTTTCCGTCGCCTCAGACTTCGTGCTGAAACCGGGGATCATGATCAGATCCAGGATCTCGCGGTCTGAGATCTGGGTGTTTTGCTGGATCAGGCCCCGCGAGACAGCGGCGTTATAGATCCGCTCTTTCTGCATTCCCTGACCGTCATCCTCGATATCGATGACGACGTGGTTGCCGCGCTGCGCCGCTTTGATCCAGATCGTCCCTTCTTCCGGTTTTCCGGCTGCCAACCTCTCGGGAACAGCCTCTATGCCGTGATCGATCGCGTTCCGGATGATGTGCATCAAAGGGTCGATCAAATCTTCGATGATAAGCTTGTCGAGTTCGGTATCGGCCCCCTCGACCTTGAGCCTCACACCCTTTCGCAGATCTCTGGAAGTCGTCCGCACGATCCGGGAGAGCTTGTCGAACACTTGCCTCAGGGGAACCATGCGAACGTCCATGACACCGCTCTGCAGCTCCGTCAGCTTGCGATCGAGATCCTTTGCGATCTTTCGAAGCTCGTTCGCTTCAGTTCCGGAACCGGCTCCCGCCTTGAACTCCTCCGCCAGTTTCCCAACGTTTGAGCGGACCAGGCCGAGCTCGCCCACGAGATTCATCAGGGTGTCGAGCTTTCTGATGTCCACCCGCACTGTTTCGCTGAGCGATTTGAGGCTTTCCACGCCCTCCTCGGAATCCTCGGGTTCGCTCGCTTTAACAAGCCCGATTTCCTCGGCGGGCATCCTCTTCCCCGGAGTTTCTGCCTCTCCTGACGGCCGGGTTCGGTATGGAATTTCGAAGAGGGTTGCGTCCGCGCGATGAATCGCCTCCCGCAGATCCTTTTCCCCGCAGTCCGAGCCAAGGATGATCTCGAACTCGATTTCCGCCTCCTTGCTCGGGCTGGCCGCCGGAAGCGTCGTGATGACCTCTCCGACCTGCTTGAGCTGCGTGGTCAGCTCGGTCAGGGATTCATCGAAGGTGAGGAGATCGAACTTCACATGAACCTTGTAGATGCGCCTTTGAAGATTGACGTTCTCGATGAGCCGGTGCTCTTCGTACTCGGTGAGCACGCGCAGCATCTCGGGATCGATCTCCAGGACGTCGAGCGGCCCCCCCGTGCCTTCTTCTTCGTTATCGTGCTGAACCGAATCCAGTCGGGCAATCATCGCGGCGATCTGTTTCCCCACTGACTGATCGGCGCCTTCCGAGGTTTGCGCCACGATCTTCCTGAGAAGCTCCACGCTTCCCAGAAGCGCGTCGGTCAGGGCGAGACTCAGACGCAACTTTCCGAGGCGAAGCTTGTCGAGCAGAGTTTCAAGATTGTGTGCGAGCGATGTCATATCAGTGAACCCAAACATTCCGGACAGGCCCTTGAGACTATGCGCGGAGCGGAAGATCCCGTTGAGAAGATCGGGGTCAACCGAACCTCCCTGGCTTTCCTCGTCGAGGCGCAGGAGATCCTGGTTGAGCTTCTCGATGATCTCCTCAGCTTCCGAGAGGAATTCCTGGAGTGCTCTCCTGGAAATATCCTGGGATTGTTTGCTCATCTTCTCTCTTGCGTAAGGGCCCGGGCCTCCGAGCCGATTTTCAGAGGGCAGCCGTCTCCCGCTTTGCCTCCAGCTTCAGGTACTTCGCCACAAGCCCCTGGAGATCGTCCGGATCGAAGGGCTTGACCAGATACTCTTCCGCCCCGAGCGCAATCCCCCTTTCACGATCCTTCTCTCC
>CBDUXZ010000233.1:0-4103 GCA_965371325.1 uncultured bacterium
TCCGGGCCTGACCGAGCAGACCATGCGCGGCGTCCGCGGGGCGACGAGGTTGCCCGTTATCCTCAAGCTCACCCCGAACGTCGCCGACGTGCGCCCGTTCGCCAGGCTCGGCGAGGAGACAGGGGCGGACGCGATCAGTCTCATCAATGCCATTCCTGCTCTCGCGATCGATATTGAAACGCGCCGGAGCCGCATCGCTACGGGCGTTGGCGGGCTCTCGGGCCCCGCCATCCGGCCCATCGCCCTGCGCATGGTTTGGGAGGCCGCCTCGGCCGTGCGAATTCCCGTCATCGGAATCGGGGGCATCTCTTCCCCGGAAGACGCACTGGAATTTCTCATTGCCGGGGCTTCGGCCATTCAGGTAGGGACGATCAACTTTGTGCGCCCCCGGGCGTCCATTGAAATTCTGGAGGGGCTCGAGGCCGCTTTCAGGCGGATGGGTATCTCGAAGATGGGCGAAATCGTGGGGTCGATCCGGGACATGCCCCCTCCCTGAGTCCCCGGGCTAAGAGCCCAAGGAACAAGGTTTTTTCGGTTGCGCCGGGGAGGATCCTGTGATAAACCTCCTCACTAAGAGAGGTCCCCCCGGTCAGATATCCGCAGCATAGCCGGGACCGGGTTGTGTGAAGTGGGCTCATCGGGTCCGCTTTTTTTATTACCAGGGGCCTCTGTGGCCCGTGTGGCGCGGACGCTTCCTCCGGGCCCCGTACGGATGGCGGCCCTCGGAAGCCGCCGGGAGAAGGCCGGGTTGTGCGCGGGCATCAGAAGACGCGTGGCAGGCGTGACCGGGAGACGCGCGATCCTGACCTCGAGGAGATTCGCGGGATCATCGAGCCCGTCGTGGAGGACGAGGGGTTCGAGCTTTTGGATCTGGTCTACGTGAGGGGACGGGCCAGCGCCCATCTGAGGCTTGTGCTGGATCACCCCGAGGCCGCCGTCACCCTGGACGACTGCTCGCGTGTGAGCCGGGCGGTTGGAAGACTCCTGGACGGCCTGGACCTCGTTCCCACGCGCTATCGTCTCGAGGTCGGCTCGCCCGGTGCCGACCGGCTGCTCCGTAAGGAGCGGGACTTCGTTCGGTTTCGCGGATCGCTCGTCAGGGTAGGCCTTGACGGGCCCATCGCCGGTGCTCCCGACGATCCTGAGGGACGCCAGAGAAACTTTTCCGGGCGGTTGACCGCATACGATCCGGAAGCTGGGATTCTTCTCCTCGAGACGGAGAAGGGGCCCCTTCGTATCCCGCGCGCTCGAATCAGCCGGGCCCGAGTCGTGCCCGAGTTTCCGAACCCAGGCAAGCCGGGGAAGAAGGGCCGAAAAGCCTGATAATTTGCCTTCGCCATTGGGCGAGGCCTTGATGGGAGTGAAGCAATGCTCTCCGAACTGTCACGTGTCATCGAGCAGGTCGGGAAGGACAAGGGAATAGAGAAGTCCATCCTGATCGAGGCGCTCGAATCCGCCATGGTTACGGCCGCCAAGAAGAAGTATGGGGCGAGCCGTGAGATCGAGGCCCAATTCAACGAGGAGTTGGGCGAAATCGAGCTGTTCGAATTCAAGACGGTGGTCGACGACGTCGAGGATCCGGACATCCAGATCAACGTGGAGGAGGCTCGTAAACTCGATCCCGGTGCCGAGAAAGGCGACGCCCTTGGGGTAAAGCTGGACTCGACTGGTTTCGGGCGCATCGCCGCACAGACGGCGAAGCAGGTGATCATCCAGCGGGTCCGGGACGCGGAGCGGGATCTCATCTACAACGAGTACAAGGACCGGAAGGGGGAGGTAGTAAACGGAATCGTCCGGCGGTTCGAGAAGGGGAACATGATCGTGGACCTGGGGCGCGCCGAGGCCATCATGCCCGTCAAGGAGCAGATCCCCCGGGAGAGCTACCGCCCCGGCGACCGGGCGCGGGGCCTGATCGTCGACATTCAAAAAGTTTCCAAAGGGCCCCAGATTGTGATGAGCCGGGCGAACGGGGAGCTTCTGATCAAGCTGTTCGAGCAGGAGGTCCCGGAGATGCACGAGGGGATCGTGCATATCGTCTCGGCTGCCCGTGAACCGGGAGGGCGGGCCAAGGTGGCGGTGGCTTCCCGCGACAGTGACGTGGATCCGGTGGGAGCCTGCGTGGGCGTCAAGGGCTCGCGCGTGCAGGCCGTCGTCCAGGAACTGCGCGGCGAGAAGATCGATATCGTGGCCTGGAGCCCCGATACGGCCAAGTTCGTCTGCAACGCGCTTGCGCCCGCCCAGGTTTCAAAGGTGATACTCGAAGACGAAGCGAAGCAAATGGACGTCGTGGTTCCCGATGATCAGCTTTCACTGGCGATCGGAAAGCGCGGACAGAATGTGCGCCTCGCGGTTATGCTCACCGGCTGGAAGATAGACATCAAGAGTGAAACGAAGGCCCTGCAGGAGGCCGAGGCTGCGAAGGTGGCCTTCATGGAAATTCCCGGGATGACCGACATCATTGCGCAGGCGTTGATCAACCAGGGCATGAAGTCTGTTGCTGAGCTTGCCGAAATTCCCGTCGAGGCGCTGGCCAGCTTTCCGGGAATTGGCCAGGAGCTGGGCGAGCGGTTGCGGCAGGGGGCGGCGGATCCGGAGATCCGCGAGAAGGCGGAAGCTGCCGCCCAGGCCGTTCTGGAGGCCCAGGCGATTGCGGAGGCGGAGGCGCGGGAGAAGAGAGAGGCCGAGAAGGAAGCTGAAAAAGCGGCGGCGACCGCCGCTGCGGAGCAGGCGGCCGAAGCGGAGGCGGGCGGAGCGGAGGCGCCGGAGCGAGATGCAGACGCCATCGAAAACCTCAGCGGCATCAAGGCTGAAGCCGCCGACGCCCTCAAGGCCGCCGGTCTTGCGCGCGTCCAGGACATCCTCAATGCTACCCAGGAGGAGCTCAAGGCGGTTCCCGGTATCGATGAGCAATCGCTTCCAAAAATTGTCGAGGCCGCCCAGGAGCGTCAGGCCGAGAAAATCCGGACAGGCGTGAACGCGCCCGCTGCGAAGAAAGAGGACAAGGAGTGATGTTGCCGCCCCCGATGGGTTTTCGCGGCGTGTGAGCGGGATGACCGGGGTACTAAGACTTCCGAGGTGAACATGGCGAAAATGAGAGTATTCCAGCTTGCCCAGGAACTCGGCATCGCGTCGAAAGATCTCATGGTGCTCCTGGAGAGGTGGGGTACGCCGCAAAAGAGCCATGTCAGCGCCCTTCCGGAAGACCAGATCGAAACAATCAAGGAAAAATTCGAGGAAAGCCGAAAGGTCCGAACGGAAACCAAACGTGTGGGCCTCGGCGGGGTGATTCGCCGTCGAAGGGTGAAGGAGGCTCCCCCCCCGCCGCCTGAACCCGAACCCGCGTCTCCCGAGGAGACCGCAGCAGCCGCAGAAGCGGAATCGGCGGAACCGGAGGTTTCGGAACCCGCACCGCTCATCGAGTCGGTCGCGCCCGAAAAGCCCGCCGCGCCCGACGTGGAAGTCGGACCCGCCGCCGTAGCCGCGCAGCCGTCCTCTCCCACCGAAGTCGAGGAAGCCAAGCGCCGGGGTGAGCGTGAGGACGCGAAGCCGAAGAAGAAGGGGCTCAAACCCGCTGCCCGCCGCGCGCGTGAGGTCATTGACGTTTTGCCGGAGGAGATTCCCACGCTGGCCCGCACCGGGCCGAACTGGCGCGGGGGGATCTCGGTAAATCGCAGCGGCATCCAGACCTATGCGGCGCGCAGGCCGAGATACGGCAGGCGGAAAATCGTGACGAGGGGCGGGGCGAAGACGCTCATCACCACGCCCAAAGCTTCGAAGCGTATCGTCAAGGTCGAGGGGACCATCAGCGTCAAGGAGCTGGCGAAGCGCATGAGCGTCAAGGCGCCCGAGGTTCTCAAGAAGCTCGTCGGCCTGGGCGTTATGGTCAACATCAACGCCACTGTCGATTTCGATGCCGCGACGCTTGCTGCAAATGAATTCGGCTACGAGGCGGAAAACGTCGCGGTGGAGATCGAGAAGCTTCTTGATGCCAGGACGGAGGAGAAGGCCGAGAATCTCTGCCACAGGCCGCCCGTCGTGACGGTCATGGGCCACGTCGACCACGGCAAAACATCGCTGCTCGACGTTATTCGAAGCTCGGAAGT
>CBDUXZ010000234.1:0-4097 GCA_965371325.1 uncultured bacterium
CTATCTGGAGCTTCAGGTAAACGGGAAGGATCCAGATGACCGCGAAGAGCCCCGCGGAGTAAAGGAGCCCCATTCCAACCAGGCGGACGGGGCGGCGATGTCCGAGAACCAGCAGCGCGAGCCCGACCGGCACGGAGAGCAGCGCACTCGCGTAACGCACGATCGCCCCGGCCCCCACGGTGATGCCGAGCCAGACCCACCGGCGCGCCCTCCCCTCCGGGTCAACGCAGATGCCCGCGAGCACGTAGGCCGTCGCTGCCGCCGCGAAGCAACTCACGGCATGGCTCATCCCGTTCTGGGCGTAGAAGTGAAGCGGGCTCCCGAAAAAAGAGAGGGCGGTCACGAAGGCGGCCCATCCCCACGGGACGACCAGCCGGCGCAGCGTTCCGTGGATGAGGAGGAGCGCCAGGGCGGCATACACGTTGTGGGCCAGCACCACGAAGAGTATGAGCGTGAGCGTTTCCTGGTCGACCTTTTTGTAGGCCGGCCGCATCTTGCCGGGCGCGATGGCGGGGCGAACCAGCCCGCTCCGGTAGGCGAGTTTTCCGAGGAGATAGAAGGGAGCATCAAACAGGGCCAGCCCGGGAGGATACTGGGCAACCCAGCGCTGCGTGTTCACGCTGAAGGAAAGCCCGTTGGTCACCCCGTAGCGATTGTTCGTCAGATCGAAATCGTGATCGTCGATCATCGACTCCAGGGTGGAAAAGTATCCCCAGCCGTCACCGGCCAGACCGCGCTCCCAGACGAACATATGGGAGGCGACGAGGGCCAGAACGAGCAGGATGTGTCGCCAGCGCGCGAGGCGCCTGATCATGGCGTTCCTCCGCGCCACATCCGCCGGGGATGCAGAGGTGGTTTCTCGGGCCGCCCCTCCGGGTAGAGAACGCGGTAGACGCGATAGTAGTCCGTCGAGCCCTCGCGTTCGGGAAAGCTGGCCTCGAGCTTCAGATCCGCGGGACTGATCTTTTCCGTGAACCCGGGATACTTTCTGTCCGTTGTCACGTCCCTTGTCACGATGAAATCCGCACCATAGCCGCGCGTGTAAGCCATCACCGCGTCATAGGCGTAACGGACGGGCACGGGAAGATAGCGGGCCCGCGCATAATAAGTAATGCGTTCCCGGGTCGCGAAGACGAGCGGCTGCCGCCCCTCCTCCGCGTGGGCGAGAATCCACTCGCCCGCATGCCGCTCCCCGACCTGTTCCGAGGCATTCACCGCAAGCGTCTTCGGCAGGAGCGTTATCACGATCAGCACGAGGAGCGCGGCGCCCGCATGCCGGGCAAAGCGCCACCCGCGGCTCTCGAGGGCCGCCTCCAGCCGCGGTGCGAGAGAGACGAGCCCCATCGCCGTCCATCCAAGGCCGAGCAGGACAAGCGTGAAGAGGTGCCGCTTGCTCCCGTCGCCCAGGGTGACCGCCAGCCGGTAGACCGTGAGGCCGTAGAGCGCAAAAAAGGAGAGCAGAAACAGATCGGAACGCGTGCGCACGAGCGCGCGCCCGCGGAGGGCAAGACCGAGCAACAGGAACGGGAGGAGCTGCCAGGTAAGCGCCTCCATGAAGACCACGATCAGGCCCACGCCCCGTCCCACGTAACGGGTGAAGTCTGAGTCCGTTCTTCGTGGAGGACGCCCGTACTCGCGCAAAACCCTCTCCTTCACCTCATCACGGGCCCAGAGGGGCCGCGTGTGCACCTTGATGCCCGCGAGATTCCCAAGGGATTTTTTCTCCGTGAGCTGCCAGACGCCCGTCCTCTCGTGAATCTGATCGAGATAGGGAAAGGCGGGAAGCAGGAAGGCGCCGAGGAGCACGCAGCCGGCAAGGAATCTCGGCAAAAGCTCCCGCCGCAGCCTCGCGATCGGCCGGGGCCAGAGCCCCAGGATCAACCAGAGGCCCCCGAGGCCGACCACGCCAACCCCTTCAGGACGGGTGAGATAGGCGAGGGCGGATGACGCCCCGGCGATGGCGAAGGGACCGAGGGACCCCAGCAGAGGAAGCCGGTCGAGACCGCGCCAGAGAAAGAGAACGCCCGTGAGAAAGAAGAGGAGGAAGACAGAGTCGCTCTGGATGTTCGCCGCGTAGCTGGCGGCATAGGGATGGAAGGCCCAGAGCACGACGCCGGCCCAGGCCACGCGCCTTCCGAAGAGGCGCCACAGAAGCGCCCACAGGGGAAGCCCGATAAGCGTCCCGGCAACCACGGAGACGATCATGGCCGCCTGCTCGTAGTCGCCCAGCAGTGGATAGGCATGCGCGATGAGCCAGGAGTAGAAGGGGTGGTACACGTGGCTCATGGCGAGGGTTGTCTTCCCCTCGGCGAATGCGCGGGCGATATCGATGAAATGCGGACCGTCATTGAAGATGACTTCATCACGCCCGGCCAGAACGAAGCGTAGCGCGAACGCCGCGATCATGAGAAGCATGAGCCGCGCCGCATCCCGGCCCTGCCTCATCGCGGCCGCCGCGGAGATAGCGCGCCCCTCTGCCGTTGTACGGGTTCCGCCCATCAACGTTCGAAATCCTCCGCCCTAGCGACGAATGCCCGAGAGTCCCCAGTCAGCCGGGCAGCCGCGCAGGTGCCAGAGAAGCATCCTGGCGCTCTGTGCCGCCTTGCGCCGCGGCCGGGGCGAAAGCCCGAGGGTCACGACGGTCAGCACCGAGTAGAGCAGCGTGTTGATTGCGAGCTTCACGAGCCTGATGGCGATAACCGCCGCTTCCTGCGCCCGGCCCCGGTTCTTCCGGAAGAATCTGTAGAGCGAACGGAGATACTCAATCCGCGTTTCCGCGGGGACCTTCTTCTTCGTGCTCTCCCCGAAAAGATGCGTGATCTTCGCGTCGGGAATGTGCATCACCTTCCAACCGGCCTCTTTGATCCGGGCGCACCAGTCGGTCTCCTCGAGGAAGAAGAAGTAGTCCGCGTCCATGAGTCCCACCTTCTCCAGCACTTCCCGCCGAAGGAGGAGACACGCACCCAGAACCGCATCGACCTCGACGGGCGCGGCGTAGTCCTGTCGCTTCGAGGGATACTTTTCGGGAAAGAGGATCCGGAGCAGGCTGACGTTCAGCAACTCGGTCACCAGGGAAGGAAAGTTGTGAACGCAGTTCTGCTTCGATCCATCAGGATTGAGAAGCTGGGGACCGCAGGCGCCCACCTCGGGATGGGCGTCCATGTACGCCACCATACGTTCGAAGGCGCCCCCATGGGTGATCGTGTCGGAGTTCAGAAGCACGGTGTAGCGCCCGCGGACCTCCTTCAGCCCCACGTTGTTCCCTCCCGCGAAGCCGAGGTTGCGGGCGTTGCGGAGCACGCGTGCATCGGGGAACGCCTTCTCGACCGCGTCGGCGCTCCCATCATTCGAATCGTTGTCGGAAACGATGACCTCGCAGGAGATTCCCCTGACCTCCCTGTAGATCGATTCGATGGCGGGCATGAGGACTTCCCGCGCGTTCCAGGTGACGATGACGATGGATAGATCAGTTCCCATGTATATTCCCGGCCGCCCCGCTTCAGCTCCTGAAGGTCCCGCCGCGTTTCAGCGCGGCGCCGCGATCGACTTTCACCTCGTAGAGGTAGACCTTCTTACGGCCGTAGTCGAAGGTTCTTACCATCGCCCCGTCACCCGTGGTGAAGCGCTCGACGAATTCGGGCCTCAGCCGCACCGTTTTTCGATCATCGATCAGCACGTACCGGACCTCCGCCCGACGGAGGTAGGAGATGACTTCCTCGTAGGGCGCGAGAGGAAAATATGCAACGGGGGCGCCCGCGTAGTAAGCCTCGATCATCGAGCCCCGCGTCATGACCTTCGTCCCCGGCGGAAGGTTCTCCCGCATCCAGTGCCCCGCCCTTTTCTCGTGGCTCCAGTACCAGGCGTAGTGATGCTCGTGAAGCGTCGTGCCGACCGCCTCAACGAAGATCAAGGCCATGGCGGCTCGGAAGACCCACACCATTGGGCGCCGACGCACTCCCCCGGGAAGTCGCGCGATCCAGCGCGCGGCCCCACCCTCCCTCACGCGCCCGACAACCTCCAGCAGTCCCAGGGCCGACCAGAGGATACCGGAGGGAAGGAGCGGGAAGAGAAAGCGCTCGCTTGAATGAAAGAGCGCG
>CBDUXZ010000235.1:0-4087 GCA_965371325.1 uncultured bacterium
ATCTACGCAGCGGCATACGGTCGCGACCCCGAATTCTACCGGTATTTCAAGACGATAGAAACGTATCCGAAGACGTTGGATGAAGATGACTGGCTGGTTTTTTCAACCGAGGGAGACTTCTTCAGGTACCTGCAGAAAACCCGCTGAGGGAGCCCCGGCACCCCCGTTCTCAAGAAACGGGTCCCTCCCGCCGAAGCGGATTCACGACATGGCAACCATACAAACAGTCGCGCTTCCCACCTTTTCTCTCGACCGGTTTGAGCCCGTAATCGGCTCCGCGCGCGTCGCGCGGTTCAAGGCGATCGGTGCGCTGGGCAAGGAGAAGTTTGCCGGCCGCGTGATCTGGAACGTGAACTCGACGGCCACCGGCGGGGGCGTCTCCGAACTTCTCAACGGTCTGCTCCCCTATGCGCGCGGGGCGGGTGTTGATGCCCGTTGGCTGGTTATCGAGGGGGACCCCGAGTTTTTCGCGATTACGAAACGGATCCACAACGGCCTGCACGGCCTGATCATGCCGGAGAAGCCGCCGGGGAAGAAAGAGCATTCGCATTACCGGGAGGTGTCAAGGCAAAACGCCGAGGCACTTTGCGAGATTATAAGTCCGGGGGACATGGTGATCCTCCATGATCCCCAGACCGCGGGACTGGTCTCCGCGCTGGTGGCGCATGGCAGCCTCGTGCTGTGGCGCTGCCACATTGGCCACGACGATCACGAGGGCGTGATCCACGAGACCTGGGAGTTTCTCCGTCCCTACGTGGAAGGCGCCCACGCCTTTGTTTTCTCCCGGGGCGCCTATGCGCCTCCCTGGCTTGATCAATCCCGCACCCACACGGTTGCGCCTTCCATTGATCCCTTCTCGGCGAAGAACCAGTCCCTCGACCGGGGGACAGTTCGCGCTATTCTCGGCCGGATTGGCCTTCTGGATCCGGACGCATCGAACGGGCGCGCCACGTTCAAGCGGAAGGATGGAACCGAGGGAACCGTCACCCACCGCGCCGAGATTCTGACCGAGGGGCAAATGCCCGGGGCGAACACGCCTCTTGTCGTGCAGGTGTCGCGATGGGATCGCCTGAAAGACATGGCGGGCGTCATGAACGGCTTCGCGCAGCACATTGATGGCGTTTCGGACGCCCATCTTGCCCTGGTGGGGCCCGACATCAGCAGTGTGAAGGACGATCCGGAGGGCGCCGAAGTTCTCGAGGAATGCCGGGCTGCCTGGCGAGCTCTCCCGGAGGCAATGCGCAGCCGCGTTCACCTGGTGTCTCTCCCCATGGAGGATCTGGAGGAGAACGGAGCGATGGTGAACGCGATCCAGCGGTACGCGAAGATCGTGGTTCAGAAGAGTCTCTACGAAGGGTTCGGACTGACCGTCACGGAGGCGATGTGGAAGGGCCGGGCGATCATCGCAAGCCGCGTTGGAGGAATTCAGGATCAGATCGTGAGCGGCAAGCACGGCCTTCTTGTTGACGATCCGGAAGACCTTGCCCTCTTCGGAGATGCGCTTCGCCGCCTGCTTACCGACGCCCCCTACGCCGAGAAACTCGGGCATAACGCGCAGCGCCGGGCGGTCGCGAACTTTCTGGGCGTCCGGCAGCTTGCGCAATACGTGGAAATCTTCGGGAACCTCCTGGACAAGCTCAAGTCCATTCACTGACCAATTCTGCCAGACGAGTTCGAAGGACCCCGGATGGGGGCCTTGCGGGTCAGATTCCTGCTTCAATCAGCCGGCGTGTGATGAGATCCGACATGGCCATGGTGGGTATCATCGTGTGCGTGGAGGCGCTGCTGGGGAAAATGCTCGTGTCGCAAATTGTTACGCCCTTCACGCCGTGGAGGCTTCCTCGGCTGTCCACCACGGCTCTTTTCGTGTCTTCTCCCATCCGGCAGGTACCCTGGCAGTGGGCGCTTACGAGTCGTGCGGAGGCGGTTTTAAGGGGAGCGTCCCGTAGGGCGCGTTCGAGCTTCTCGAAGCTCCGGTGGGGCGCAACCGTCTCATCCGACCAGCAGACCATCTCCGCTCCTGCCTCGAAGTAACATTGCGCCCCCGCGGCGATGCCCTTGCGCGCGTTCTCTCGCCACCTCTCCCGGACCGAGTAGACGATCTTCGCGCCGCCACCCTTCTGCGCCGAGACAAATCCGTCCCCGGGACGGTCGGGCACCAGGATGAGGGCGGAGGCGGTGTTCGGAAACTTCCGGAAAAGCTCGAGATGATTCTCGCCGAACCCGGGGAGCACCGTGGAACCGAAGATTGGCCCGCCTGCAACCCCCTCCATGCGATAGCCCCCGAGCCCCTCCTCGGGTGTGTTGTGATCGAAAGCGTCCACGTAGGCGGACTGCGGTATTCCCTTCCAGGGGATGATGCGCTCGGGGAAGATGGCGATGAGGGGTATCTGGGGCTGGAGGGTCAGGTTGCGTCCCACCTGACCGCCCCCCAGGCCCGAGCGGGCAAGGAGAAGCGGAGAGTGGATGGCGCCTGCCGCGACGATAATCCGCTTGGCCGTCACCTCGACCGGGTACGTGGCGACGCCCTTCACCCTGTCGAGCACCGATCCGCGCACGCCGGTTGCGCGGCCGTTCCTGACCACGATCTTGTCGGCTCTGGTATCGGCGTATATTCGGGCGCCCGCCGCCTGTGCCCTGGGAATGAAGTTCAGGTGGGCGCCCTTCTTCGCGTTGACGGGGCAGCCGATATAGCAGGTGCCGACACCGGCGCAGCCGGTGCGGTTGGTGCGAAACAGATCCGCCTTCATGCCAAGCCGTTTGGCCCCGTCGAGCAGGAGGGTGTTGTTCTTGTTGACCTGCGACGCGCGAATCCGGTTGACCCCGAGGGTTATCTCCACGCGCCGATAGGAATTCTCGAGCGATTTCTCGTTGATCCCCTCGACCGCGTAGTTCTTCTCCCAATGTTCCAGCACCTCCGGCGGAATGCGCGTGCAGTCGGCGGAGTTGATCACCGTGCTGCCCCCGATGGCCCGCCCCTGCAGCACGTTGACGCCGCCGTCCGTGGTGAATTGGCTGCCGCCGTCGCGGTAGAGCATCGGGTACATTTCCGCTTCGCGTCCGGTGAAGTCGCGGGAGGTGAAGTAGCCGCCTTCTTCCAGAATAACGACCTCCGCTCCCGCCTCCGCCAGAACCGCCGCAGCGACCGCGCCGCCAGAGCCGCTCCCGATGATGCAGACGTCGGCCCTCTCCGTGACGGGGCCGGTGATATTTCTGCCGATGCGGATCATCGTGGCCCCCCCCGGCCCCGGAAAACAGCGCCCGGTCCGTCGTAACCCACGAGGGTCCAGCTTGATGTGTGTGAGTAGGCGGTAAAGAGGACGGCCTGTTTCACGGCGGCATAAACCTGCCGGCGAATCGTGAGGGAGCTGTCGGCCATGCCGCGCAGAACCTCGTCGCGTCCCTCGGCCGTGCGGGTGCTGAAGCGCCCGGGCGGCAGTGAGAGGAGAAGCGGGGAGAACTCGAGAAAATTAAGCGCGTCGCGGAAGAGGGGGCGAAGCCATGATGGCCCGGCGGCAAGACTGCGATCGAAGAGAAGGGCGATGCCGTCGGGGCCGTCCGGAAGGGGAAGGCCCTTGGCGATGCGATCCGCCGCCGCCGAAAGCGTGGCGAACTCGACGGGCCCCAGCACTTTCAGACCAGGTGGCGTTGGGCGCGCCGGGGAGCACGCGGGAAGGAGCGCCTGGGCAAGGGTGATCCCCGCGAGGCCGAGGGCCGATTTGCGAATGAAGTCGCGCCGCGTGATTGCCGCGCCGAGTTTCTCGAGCGGTACGCACAGGGGAGTCGTTTCGCTGGGGGGTGCAGGGGTTGTCATGGAACCCTTCGCTGACTATTTAAGGAGCTTGACCAAGGAGTTTGACCGGCGATCAGAATGAGACAAGCCCGCGCGCGCGTCAAGGGCGGCGTGTCCGAAATAAGGGGACGTTGCCCTTTATCGCCAGGCCGTTAGGTTAATCGATAAGGGTTCTGATAAAGGGCAACGTCCCCTTTTTCCGGCCGGGCTGTGCTAAGAAGAAAGGGTGAAAAGGAGCCTTCGATGGCGGACGGCGCGCGGCGGAAATTCTGGGGATGGGGCGTCGAGGGAGGG
>CBDUXZ010000236.1:0-4032 GCA_965371325.1 uncultured bacterium
GAGGCGCTGGCGGCCGCACTTCCCTACATGGACCGGCACTTCGGGAATCCCTCGAGCGTTCATTGGGCTGGGAGCGAGGCGCGTGAAGCACTGGAGGAGGCCCGGGGAGATGTGGCGTCGCTCATCGGCGCGACACCACGCGAGATCATCTTTACGAGCGGCGGATCGGAGAGTAACAATCTGGCGCTGAAGGGCGTGCTTGAAGCGGCGGAGTCTGATCGGCGGCACCTGGTCATTACGGCGGTCGAGCACGCCTCCGTCTTCGAAAGCGCCCAGCATCTGGAACGCCAGGGCGTGCGGGTGACGATCGTGCCGGCCGACGGGGCGGGCATGGTGACGCCCCGCGCGGTCGCGGAGGCGATCACCAACGACACGGTGCTCGTTTCCGCCATCCAAGCCAACAACGAGACAGGCACCATGCTCCCGATCGGGGAGATCGGCCGCGTCTGCCGCGATCGCGGCGTGATTTTTCACACCGACGCCGTGCAGGTGATCGGGAAGCTACCTGTTGATCTCCGCGATCTCCCCGTTGATTTACTCGCGATGTCGGGGCACAAGCTCGGCGCCCTGAAGGGGATCGGGGCGCTCTTCGTGCGTGGTGGCACGCCCCTCACCGGTCAGATCGACGGCGGGCCCCAGGAGCGGCGGGGGCGGGCGGGGACGGAGAACGTGGCCGGCGCCGTTTCCCTCGGCGCTGCTGCCCGGCTGGCGTCGCGCGGAATTTCCGGCCACGCGGAACAGATGTGCAGGCTTCGCGACCGGCTCTGGGATGGAATTCAGAAGAGTGTTCCTGACGTGGTACGAAACGGACACCCCTCGTCGTGCCTCCCGAACACCCTGAACGTGAGCTTCCCGGAGGCCGAGGGCGAAACGGTTCTTATCGGGCTCGACCTCGAGGGTGTCGCCGTGTCATCCGGTTCAGCGTGCAGCACGGGAAGCCTCGAGCCTTCGCGCGTGCTGCTCGCTATGGGTCTCGACGAGCGCGCGGCGCTCTCATCGGTTCGATTCTCGATGGGTGCGGGCAACACCCTCGAGGAGATCGAACGTACGCTTGCGCTGATCGCACCCATCGTGGAGCGTGCGCGGCGCACGTCGGCGAAGGGAGAGGCCGCGGGCTCGGGCTCGGGCAATCATGGGGGCGCGTGATGGGATGACGTGAGCGTTTGCTCCCGTCTGACCCGGTGTCATGCAGGGCGGAATTTTCATTCCGTGTAGTTTTGGGGAGAGAGACTCTTGGCGGGTAAAAAGGAGCGCGTTCTCGTAGCGATGTCGGGCGGCGTCGATTCAGCCGTCGCTGCGGCGCTGCTCGTGGAGGCGGGCTACGAGGTCATCGGCGTGACGATGCACCTGTGGAACTACGGCACCGCCTCCGGGGCCGCGGGCCCCGGCCGCTGCTGCGGCCCGGCGGACATTCGCGACGCACGGCGAGTCGCCACAAACCTCGGCATTCGCCACTACATCATGAATTTCAAGGACGAGTTTCGCAACAAGGTCGTGACCCCGTTCCTCGAGGCCTACCGGACAGGCCGCACACCCATCCCCTGCATTGCGTGCAACCGTTCGCTGAAGTTCTCACATTTGATCGCCCGTGCCGAAGCCCTGGGCGCCGATCGCGTGGCCACGGGCCACTACGCGCGACTTCGCGAGGAACGGGACGGCCGCTGGCGGATACTCCGCGCCGTGGATCAACGAAAGGATCAGACCTACTTCCTCTTCAACGTGACGCAGGAGCAGATAGCCCGTTCGATCTTTCCGGTCGGCGATTTGACCAAGGAGCAGGTACGCGTGACGGCGCGTGAGTTCGGCCTGTCGCTGGCCGAGAAGCCTGAGAGCCAGGAAATCTGTTTCATCCCCGACGGCGACACCCCGCGGTTCGTGAGCGGCGAACTCGGCACCTTGGCGCCGCCGCCCGGCCCTATCGTCGACGCCACCGGAAACGTGCTCGGGCAGCACGGGGGCATTCACCGCTACACCGTCGGCCAGCGCCGGGGGCTGGGGCTCTCGGGGGGTCCCTGGTACGTGCTCCGTCTGGAGACCGGTTCCAATCGCATCGTTGTGGGCCCGGCGAAGGATCTTCTCCGCACGACCTTCAAGGTCAGCGACGTGAACTGGATGGGCCGTCGGCCCGCCGAGGCCGCACGCGTCTCGGTCAAAATTCGCCACGGACAGGCGGAGTGGGAGGGGCGCGTGCGCTTCATCGCCCGCGAAACGGCCGAGGTAACCCTTGACTCGCCGGCGCGTGCGGTGTCGCCGGGACAGGCTGCGGTCTTCTACCAGGGCGACTGGCTTCTCGGGGGAGGGTGGATCGCGTGACGCGGCTTTATGTTCACACCCTCGGTTGCAAGGTGAACCAGTACGAGGGCGAGGGCATTGCCGATCGGGCCGGCTGCGCGGGTGCGGTCGCGGCCTCCGGCCCGTCAGATGCCGACGTCATCGTCCTCAATACATGCGCCGTCACCCGGACCGCCGATCTCGAGGCAGGACAACTTGCCCGCCGCTACCGGCGCGCGAACGCCGACGCCGTGATTGTGCTCACCGGCTGCTACGCGCAGATCCGTCCGGATGAGGCCGCCCGGCTTCCCGTTGACTACGTCATCGGACACGGGGGAAAAGAGGCCCTGGCGGGCGAGATTGCGGATCTGACCGCGCGCGGGCGGCGGGATGCGGCGGAGGTCCGCGTGGATCCCGTTTACCGCGATCGCCGGCTTCCCGTGCTCTCCCCGGGCGGCGGCCCCGCGCCCTTCCGTACGCGCAGGCTTGTCAAGGTTCAGGACGGCTGCGATGTTTTCTGCGCGTTCTGCATCGTTCCCCACGCCCGGGGACTGCCGCGCAGCGCATCGCTACCCGACATTCTTGCCGAGTTTGCAGGCCATGCCGCGGGTGGCGTCCGGGAGATCGTACTTACGGGTCCCCACATCGGATCCTGGGGGCGTGATCTCGCTCCCGCGCAGCGTCTCGCGGATCTTCTCTCGCGCGTAAGGCGCGAAGGACACGTCTCTCGCCTGCGGCTCTCGAGTATGGAGCCGAGCGAGTTCGACCAGGACGTCGTTGAGGAGATCACGCGCCATCCGGATGTGTTCTGTGAGCATGTGCACATTCCGCTCCAGAGCGGAAGCGATTCCGTGCTTCGTCGGATGCGGCGTCCCTACGATGCGTCGCAGTTTCTGACCCTTGTGAATCTGTTTGCGAAGGCGCTGCCGGCCGTCGGCATCGGCACGGATGTCATCGCGGGCTTTCCCGGCGAGACAGAAAGCCAGTTTGAAGAGACCGTTCAGCTTCTGGAGACCTCTCCCGTGAGTTACTTCCATGTCTTCCCATTTTCGCCGCGGCCGGGAACGCCCGCGGCGAAATATCCCGATCCTGTTCCGCCCGGAGTCATTCGCGCGCGGGCGGCGAGGCTTCGTGCCCTCGGGCGGCGGAAAACGCGCGCGTTCTATCATCGCTTCGAGGGAGAGACGCTCGAGATCCTGCTCGAGACGCCGATCGACGAGGGGAGCTTTCGGGGGTACAGCCGCAATTACATCCCCGTGGCGGTGTCGGGGGACGGGCTTTCCGCGAACCGGATCGTACGGGCGAAGATCGCATCAGCGGACGCACTGGGGCGCGTGCGGGGGAGGGCGATCGCATGAAGAAGTCGAAGGAGGGTCCCGGCCCCGCCGGGAAAAGCCCTGTTAAGAAGCAGAAGAAAGCGGCGACGGCTGCCGCGAAGGCCAGGGCAGGCAAGGTCGCCCGGAAGCCCGAGGAGGCACCGGCTGAAACGCCCGATCTCGGCAGGTTCGAAAAGGCGCTCGGCCACACTTTCGGAAAGAGGGCGTATCTCGAGAACGCGCTCGTGCACAGGTCCTGGGTCAACGAGCGAAAGCTCTCGCAGACCGCCGCGAACGAGCGTCTCGAGTTTCTCGGCGATGCGGTGCTCGATCTGTCGGTGACCGAGGCGATCATGGCGCGATTTCCGGAGTACACCGAGGGGCAGCTCTCGAAGCTTCGCGCATCGATCGTAAATGAGCAGAAGCTTGCGGCTCTCGCGAAGAA
>CBDUXZ010000237.1:0-4031 GCA_965371325.1 uncultured bacterium
TGCGGATTAGAAGTCCGCTGCTCTATCCAGCTGAGCTACGGGCGCTCGATGCCGGCCAGTGATCCCCCGGGCAACGGCGCGGCCATCCGGGCCCGGAGATCCGAAGTTATCCAAAATTGCGTCGGCTCACAGGCGTCGTCGATGATGATTGAAAAGGACGTTCGCCGCCCCGGCTCGGCGAACCTTAGTTAACACCCAAGAGAGCAGGTGTCAAGAAAATGGCTTAAAAACCGGGCAGCTAGCGCCCGCTAAAGGCGACTGTCCTACCCCTCAAAAGGGGGACTGTCCCACTTTCTAGGGGGTCGTGACCTCGGAGTATTTGCGAACCTTCGCGATCTGTTTTGCGAAGACTTCGGGATCCGAGGTGGGTAGCGCGCAAACCTGTTTTTCGCAAACGTAAGCGGTGGTCTTCCCCTCGATGGCCTTCTTGCCCATTGCGAGGGGGAGCGTCTTTGCGAGCTTCTCGGCCGCCTCGCCCTCGACCGTCAGAACGATAACGCGGTTCGGGACGAACACGGTGCGGAACTCGGCGAGGAGCGGCCCGGCGTCAGCGTCAGGGGCGCGCTTCACGATCACGATCTCCTTGGGGAGATCGTTCCGGAAATCGAGCGCCGTAAGCATCTTCGTAGCCGAACGAGGCGAGCGCAAAAGAATGGCGGAGGCACCTCTGACAACGGTGTCGCTCTTCTGGCGGTAGGCATCGTCGGATGTAAACTCGGCGAGTCGAAGGAGGTTCAACGCGGCCACGGCGTTTCCGGACGGGAGAGCCCCGTCGCGGGTGGGCTTTTGCCGCGCGATGAGTTGCTCGCCGTCAGATGGCGTGAGGAAATAACCCCCCCCTTCGGCATCGATGAAGCGGGCCTCGAGATTCTCGCTCAGCCGCTGCGATGCCACAACGTATTCGGGATCCCAGGTGCCCTCGTAAAGATCCAGCAAACCGGCCGTCAGAAACGCGTAGTCCTCGAGGGTCCCCTCGGCCTTCGCCCGGCCGTCCTTCCAGATTCGCTTGAGCCGCCCGCCCTCTTCGAGGCGCGCGAGAATGAAATCCGCCGTGCGCCTCGCCTCCGTGGCATAGCGCGGCTCGTTGAGAACCCGGGCGCCCCGGGCGAGAGCCGAGATGGCAAGCCCGTTCCAGGCGACGATGATCTTCGTGTCGGTGAGCGGCGGCACCCGTTTTTCCCGCACCTTGTAGAGCTTCAGCCGGGCAGCATCGAGCGTTGCTCGCGCATCCGCACTCTTCACGCCGGCCGCCTTCGCGGCGTCGTCGAGGCCCATGGCCACATGCAGGATGTTCGCGTGCTCGAAGTTCCCCTGCATCGTCACGCCGTAGTGGCTCTTCACGAGCGCCGCCTCTTTCAAACTCAGCAGCGCATCAATCTCTCCGGCCGTCCAGATGAAAAACTTCCCCTCGACCCCTTCGCTGTCGGCGTCGGTGGCCGAGTAGAAGCCGCCCCCGGGAGCGCGCATCTCGCGGACGAGGTAGTCGAGCGTCTCCCGCGCCACGCGCGCGAAATCCTCGCGTCTGGTGGCCTGGTAGCCCTCGAGATAGATGACCGCGAGCTGCGCGTTGTCGTAGAGCATTTTCTCGAAGTGGGGCACGAGCCACTGGCGGTCAGTCGAGTAGCGGTGAAAGCCGCCGCCTATCTGATCGTACATCCCCCCGGAAGCCATCTTCTCGAGCGTGAAGGCGACCATATCGAGAAACTGCTTGTCCTGGGTTCGCCTGTGGTATCGGAGGAGAAACTCGAGACCGACCGACTGGGGAAACTTGGGCGCGCCCCCGAAGCCGCCGTACACGGAATCAAAACTCTTCTCGAATCCGGCGGCGGCCGCGTGAATCTCCTTGACGCCGGGCTGCTTGTCGGCAGCCGGTGCCGCCGACGCTTTCCGAATGGCCGCGGCAATCCGTTCAGCGTGGTCGGCGACCTTCGCGCCCTCCCGATCATAGCTGTCCCGAAGTCTATTGATCAGCGTGAGAAATCCCATCCGCGCGCCCCGCTGACCATCTCGGGCCGGAAAGTAGGTGCCGCCGTAAAAGGGTTTTCTCTCGGGCGTGAGCCAGACCGTCATCGGCCAGCCGCCGCGGCCGGTTAAGAAGTTGACCGCCATCATATAGACGTCGTCGATGTCGGGCCGCTCCTCGCGATCAACCTTGATCAAAACGTACTTCTCGTTGAGAGTGCCGGCGATCTCTTCGTCCTCAAACGACTCCCGTTCCATCACGTGGCACCAGTGGCAGGTCGAGTAGCCCACGCTGAGGATCACCGGCTTGTTCTCCGCCTTTGCCTTCGCGAAGGCCTCGTCGCCCCAGGGGAACCAGTTCACGGGATTGTGGGCGTGCTGAATGAGGTAAGGGCTCGATTCGAGGATGAGACGGTTGGTGTACTTCGGTGCGCCGTCGGGATGCAGGTGCTCCGTGCGCGGCTTGTAGTCGTGTGGCTTTGCCGCCAGGGCGGCGCCAAGTTCTTTTTGAAGTTCGGGGGGATAGGGAGCGGCCCTGGGGAGCTTGTTCTCCCCGATTTTCATCCCCCCGGGCGCTTTCTCAGCAGGCGGAGATTTCTCGGCTGCAGCGTCATCATAAGAAAGGAGGTCTCGCGCCGGCTGGCCCGCTTCCTCCTCTCCCGGAAGATCGCCCCCACAGGCCACACCAAGCGCAAGACACAGCGCAATCGTCGTCTTTGATTTCACTCTCTCCAGCGCCTCCGTTTCCATTAAAAAGGGACGTTGCCCTTTTTAAAAGGGGACGTTGCCCTTTTCTCTCCTCTTTTTCTGCCCCGTGGTCGGAAGTGCAGAGGCCTTCCGGACCTGCGTTCCAATCTCCTTATAAATCCTTCATGACCGCAGGGTAAACCCTGGCCCAGATTAGATCTCAGAGCGCGAACCTTCTCCTCGTCCTCGCCCTCCGCGAGCCAGGACGACCAATTTGCAGGTCCGTTCCAAAAGCGTTTCAGCAGCAAGGGGTCGCGGCTCAGGACCGGATCCTCGCGCAAGCCACAGTGTGCCGCCGCGCTTGACCAGTGGTAATCCTCCGCCTTTTGAACCATGCCCGCGCGAACGGGATTACGTTCAACATACCTCAAGGCAGCCCATGTATGGGCGTCGTCCAGCGGACTGCTGAAATACCGCCCCTGCCAAAGGCGGCCAGAAAATCCACGCTTTTGATTGATCCACTGTGCATGGCGGGCGTGCACCGGCTTCAAAACGCGATGGAGCCCATCGGCATTCTCGGGGACCATGATCAGATGAACATGGTTGGTCATCAGCGTATAGGAGAGGATTCCGACGCCGTGCAGATCACAGTAGTGGCGAAGCAAATAAAGGTACAGACGTCTGTCATCGGGCGTAAAAAACACGTTCCCGCGCCTGTTCCCGCGCTGTGTGACGTGATGGGGGATTCTTGGAAAAACAACCCGTGGCTTTCGTGGCATGTAGCGACTATACGTCAGGGTGCGACAAAAGGGGACGTTGCCCTTTTTAAAAGGGCAACGTCCCCTTTTAACGGCGCCAGAAGGAGGGGAGGAGGAGGAGGACGAGGGTGAAGATCTCGAGACGGCCGGCGATCATGGTGATGGCGAGTATGATCTTCACGTGGCCGGGGAAGTGCGCGAAGGTGTCGGTCGCGCCGATGTCGCCCAGGCCGGGGCCGATGTTTGAAAGCGCGGAGAAGGCGGCAGAGATCGAGGTCACGAGATCGTAGCCGCTCGCCGCAACGACGGCCGCCGCGTTGGCAGCGAGAAGGAGATAGGCCGCGAAGAACGCCCAGATCCCGTCCAGCACCTTGTCAGGGACGGGCTTCCCACCGTATTTCACCGGACGCACAGCATGCGGGTGAAGCAGGCGCTCCACGTTCGCCCAGAAGGCGCGAAGCCCGATCAGCATCCTCAGACTCTTCACCCCCCCGCTCGTCGAGCCCGCCATCCCGCCGATGATCATCAGGATCAGCAGGATGAACTGCGCAAGGTAGGGCCACAACTCGAAATCGGCCGTGACGTAGCCGGTCGTCGTCAGGATCGCGATCGTCTGAAAGAGCG
>CBDUXZ010000238.1:0-4029 GCA_965371325.1 uncultured bacterium
GCCCGACGCGGCGGATGACTGGATTGTCGCGCATGCGAGCGAAGACGATATCGTGATCTCCGCCGACATCCCCCTCGCTTCCCGCTGCCTGCAAAAAGGAGCGCGGGTCCTCGGTCCGACCGGCCGCGTTTTCAGCGTCGACAACATCGGTGATGCCATGGCAAGCCGGGATCTCATGTCTCAGCTTCGCGATCAGGGAAATATGACGGGAGGGCCTGCGCCCTTCGAGAAACGGGATCGCTCCCGCTTCCTTCAGCGTCTCGATGAGACGGTACAGTCCCTCCGCAGTGAGAAATAGTCTTCTGGTGCGCGGGGCATCGGCACCGGGCGCATTCTCGGTGCACTCAGACGGACTTCCCTCGGCGATGGTGCTGGAAGAGAGGAAGGTCCCGCCCTCTCGGGTGGTACGAAAGATCGAGGAGAGTATCCCGGTGAATTGCAGCGCACCTACGATGAGAAACAGGCAATGGGCCCGGAGAAGGCCGGGGAGATGCGTGAAGCCGATCGCCGCCAGTAGATGGAATGGCCGGACGCCCTGGGAGGCGGGAAGGGATAAGCGCGGAGTCAATCAGAATGGATGAATTAACGGTCCTGGAGATCGAGCCTCGCCGCGTATTCATGCTGAGTGTTCTGGTGTTGTGGCTGGGGATCTATCTCACCCGGAAGATCAAGTTTCTTCAGGCCTACAATATTCCCGCCCCGGTCACCGGGGGGCTGATATGCAGCCTGGTGGTCGCCGCGCTCAACGGGTTCGCCGGCGTTCAGATCAATTTTGATCTCGGCCTACGCGACACGCTGCTCCTTGTCTTCTTCAGCACCATCGGGTTGTCCGCCAACGTGCGTCTTCTCATCGAGGGAGGGAAGGCGCTGGCGGTGCTTCTCGTGGTCGCAACAATCTTTCTGTTTCTTCAGGATGTCGTCGGAATTTTTGTCGCGAAGCTCGTGGAGGCGCAATCCGCGTACGGCCTGCTTGCGGGGAGCGTCTCGTTTGCCGGCGGCCACGGGACGGCCATTACCTACGGAAAGCTCTTTGCGGAAGAACACGGCTTGCAGGGCTCGGTCGAGATCGGCATGGCCTGCGCGACTTTCGGACTCATCCTGGGTGGGCTGGTCGGTGGCCCGATCGCGAAACTCCTGATCACGCGCAACCGCCTGACCGCCGACGCAAAGGGGGCGGCGTATACCCCCCACCCGCAGGAAGAGAGTCATGGTGGTACGGTCAACATGAACGCTATCATCAACGCGACATTCGTGATCGCGGCCTGCATGGGAATAGGGGAGGGTATTCACGCGTGGTTGAAGAGCGTGGGAGCCTCGGTGCCGCTCTACCTTCCGTCACTGTTTGTCGGGATCATCATCACGAATGCCGGCAACCTGCTCAAGATCAAGGCGAGCGATCGCTACGTCAACGCAATCGGACTCTGGAGCGACGTCAGCCTCACGCTCTTCCTCTCGATGAGCCTCATGAGTATGCAGCTTATGATCCTCTCGAACGCCCTTCGTCCGTTGCTGATCGTATTGACTCTCCAGGTGGCCCTGATGGCGCTCTTTGCCTATTTCATCGTGTTCCGGATCATGGGCCGCGATTACAACGCGGCCGTCATCACCTCTGGATTCGCCGGCCTGGGCCTCGGGGCGACGCCGATAGGGATGGCGAATATGCGAGCAATTACAACCCAGTTCGGCGCATCGGCAAAGGCATTTCTCATCATTCCCCTGCTCGGGGCATTTTTCATCGATATTAGCAACGCCCTGGTCATCCAGTTCTTTATGGAGCGCATTTTCTGATGCGATGGAGCCCACGAGGGATCTGTCTTCGGAAGGCCCGGATTTCTCAATTTGTGTGGCCCACAGGAGCCGGAGAGGGTTATTCTTGAACTCCGAAGAGAAGGCGACCCAGAGGGATGCGTTTGCCGAAAAACTGCTCGCGTCTCTCGGTGGGGCATTCAACATCTTCACCGTGTACATCGGTGTGCGCCTGGGTTTGTATGATGCGTTTGTCAAACATGGAACAATGACGTCCGCAGAGCTTGCCTCGCGCGCGGGCGTCCAGGAGCGCTACGTTCGCGAGTGGCTCGAGCAGCAGACCGTCGCGGGCATCCTCGCCGTCGAGGATCCAGGGGCCCCGGGGAACACGCGTCGCTACGCCCTCCCGCCGGGCCATGCCGAAGTTCTTACTGAGCGTGACAGTCTCGACTACATGGCCCCCATCACCCGCCTGGCTGTTGGCGCCTTCAAACCGGTGAGCGCGGTGCTTGAGGCGTTCCGGAATGGCGGCGGTGTTCCCTACGCGGATTACGGTATCGATCTCGTGGAGGGGCAATCCGATATCAATCGCGCGGCGTTTCTTCACCTTATCGGCCGGGAATGGATCCCGACGATGATCGACGTTCATGAAAGGCTTCAGGCAGATCCGCCTGCTCGGGTCGCGGATTTTGGTTGTGGCGCCGCATGGTCGAGCATCGGCATTGCAAGGGCCTATCCGGGTGTGCATGTAGACGGCTTTGATGTCGATGAGGCTTCCATCACGCTGGCTCGGAAGAACGTTGCGGAAGCTGGTGTGACGGATCGCGTGCAGCTTCATGTCAGGGACGCGGGAGACCCCGCACTGGCTGGGCAGTACGACTTTGTGACTGCTTTTGAGTGCATTCACGATATGTCGCAGCCCGTCGCGGCGCTGCGAGTGATGAGGAGCCTGCTCGGTGAAGGGGGCGTGTGTCTTGTCGCGGATGAGCGCGTCGGCGATTTGTTCACCGAGAAGGGGAATGACGTCGAGTGGATGATGTATGGTTGGAGCGTCCTTCATTGTCTGCCCGTGGGAATGGCCGACGAGCCCTCGGCGGGGACCGGCACGGTCATGCGGCGGCCGACCTTCGAGCGGTATGCACAGGAGGCGGGCTTCAAGAAAGTGACGGTTCTGCCGATCGAAAATCTTTTCTTCCAGTTTTATCGGCTCGAACCCTAGAGAACAATCACGATCAATCGGAGGTTTCCATGAACATTAAGATGTCGACGGAGGAGCGGGAGTCTTTCCTGGCCGGCGTTCATATCGGGGTCATCAGCATCCCGGAGGAGGGGAGAGGGCCCCTCACCGCGCCTGTCTGGTACCAGTATGAGCCGGGAGGAGAGCTCTGGTTCGAGACGGAGGGGAAGTCGCGCAAGGCGGGTCTGCTCAAAGAGGGCGGGCGATTGAGTCTCCTTGCCCAGACCGAGACTCCGCCTTACCAGTACGTGAGTGTCGAAGGCCCCATTGCCTCGATCACGCCCGCAGATCTGGAGCTCCATACGCGTCCGATGGCCCACCGGTATCTGGGCGCCGAGGTTGGAGACGGATACATCGAGGCCACGGGAGGAGCGGAGGGGCGCCCGGAGAGCATCGTCATCCGGATGCGCCCGGAGCGCTGGCTCACCGCCGACTACTCGAAACAATTCTCGACCTGAACAGGGGAGATATGGATTTAGTTCTTGAGTTCCTTCAATAATTGAAGTAACATCCCGGGCCTATGCGCTGGAAAGAGATTCGGGATGTTGATTGCTCTGTCGCACGCACCCTCTCCGTGGTGGGCGATCGCTGGACCCTCCTGATTCTGCGCGACTGTTTCCTGGGCGTACGCCGGTTCGAGCTGTTTCAGCAATCGATCGGCCTCTCGCCCTATCTCCTCTCGGACCGGCTCGGCAAGCTGCGGCGCCATGAAATCCTCGCGCGTCGCCTCTACCAGAAACATCCGGCGCGATACGAGTACCGCCTGACGGAGAGAGGGCACGATCTCTACCCGGTCATCGCGAGCCTCCTCGGCTGGGGCGATCGCTGGATGCCCGGGAAGCAGGGGAAGCCCTTCGATCTCGTTCACCGCCCCTGCGGACACAGGACCACCCCCACGCTCACCTGCTCGGAGTGCGGAGGAGCGCTCCATGCGCGTGAAATGACGGCGAAGGCGCGCACCCCCTAGCGGGCGTCTCATCGCCACACCTTACACGGAGGACTCTCATGGCTACCCCCGCGAGGACCGTCGATCCTTCCATCTTGAA
>CBDUXZ010000239.1:0-4001 GCA_965371325.1 uncultured bacterium
ACGGGGACTGCCTTGTTCCTCCCCTGCACGAAAGCTAACCTATCGTCCTTTCAATTGCCCGCCGGGGGACGTATCTCTTGAAATCAGTCAAGCTGCTGATCGTTGTCGCCGGACTCCTCCTCGTGGCAGGCGCGTTCTGGATCCTTCGTTTTCCGCAGCTCATTTCCCTCGGAGACGCCGGGGCGACCATCACTTTCGACATCCGGGAGCGTTCGGGAAGAGCTGTCCCATTCAAGGTGGGCCCGCGCAACGCTCACTGGACGCCCCTGTACCGGATTGCGCGGCCACTCAGGGTGTGCGTCATCGCCAGTGAGGACGATCGTTTCTTCTCGCATTACGGCTTTGATTTCATCGAGCTGGCGCGCTCGGTAGAGCGCAATGTGAAAGCGGGGGGGTATGTCCGCGGGGGGAGCACCATCACAATGCAGCTTGCGCGGACGCTCTTTCTTTCGGGTGAGAAAACGATGCGGCGGAAGACGCTCGAAGCGCTGCTGACGGTGCAGTTCGAAATGACGCTCGAGAAGTCTCGAATTCTGGAGCTCTATCTGAACGTGGCTGACTGGGGTTCCGGGGTCAGGGGGATCGGGCGCGCCGCCCGGGTTTACTACGGCAAGCCCGCCTCGGCGCTTACCTGGGGCGAGGCGGGCTATCTGGCGGTCATGCTCCCCAATCCCTACCGCTACAACATGAGTATCCGGCCTCGCGCACTACGAGAGCGGCAACACCGTCTCGTGAGGCGTCTCGTTCGGGAAGGGCGCATCCCCAAGGCGCGCCGCGCCGACGCCCTTGGCGCCCGAGCGCCACGGATTCTTCAATAGGAGCGAGGTGGGGATCCGTGGGGGTTTCATCGGGACTTCAGGGGTACACGTTTCGGTAATCCATCTCCTGGCGAAACCTGGCCACTTCCTGAGGGAGAAGATCCTCATCTCTGACCATCTCTCCCAGGTCGCCGATCATGCATTTAACCGAACCGCCCCCCTTTTTCAGGAACTCTCCGACGTGGACGACCACCGGGGTTACGCCCATCGCGGCGACCTGTTCGAGCAACGCGTCGGAAACGCCGCCGGGCATTACGAGATAGTCGTTCCCTCCCGACGTGGCGGCAAAGCTGTTGGCGGCATAGACCTCGGCGTCTTCCTTCGACAGCGCAATAATTGCATCGCCGCAATGTTTCTCGATGCGTGTGCGGGATCGGGGCGAGAGTGCGGGGAGGTAGACGAGAAGGTGCTCCCGGCGGCCGCCGAAGCTGCAGAGAACGGTGTCGCCGTGGTAGTAACGCTCGTCGATCAGTTCAATTCGCAACACGGGGATGGGCGCCGCGAGCGGATCCAGTTCCGCCTGGGCCCGCTCCTCCGATCGGAAACCGTAAACCCGGCGCCAGGGGGGGAAACCGAAGCGCGGCACAAATCGCTGCCGCCTTATCTCCCCGCAGGTGAAGAGATAGACGCCGCGCACCCGGATGAGGTCCGCCTCTCCCTCGAACCTGTAACGCGCCATCACGGGGGCAAACCCCAGTCCGCTCAGAAATTCACGGTAGACGGGGACTTCCGCCGCCCTGGATTCGATCAAATTGGAGAGAAGATAGAACCGTGCCTGCGGTGGAATCTCTCCGGTGTGGGGAAGAAAGCCCGCGTTGGCGGGGTAGACCAGACCGGGACACGCCTCGAGGGGCGGGATTACAAAGATCCGGACGTTGAGTGCGATGAGGGCACGGGCCAGGGCGTGCCACTCGGTAATGGCCTTTTCGCGAGACACGATCTTTCGGAGGCCCCAACGGTTCCGCGTGTGCGGGTTGGCGCCGCCCCGCACGCTGAAGTGCGCGGGATCGCCCATGAGCACGGCCCTCATCGCTCGTCCCCGGGCCAGGGAACGCCGGGCGGGAGGGATTTCGGATCGAAAGGGTCCTCTGTTTCCAGCGACGCCACGGGCCAGGTGCAGTACACGGGCGCCAGCAGGGCGCTCGGAGCGTCGTTCCCGCTTCTTCGCCGGCCGCCGAAGGGGAGACGGGAGGATGCGCCGGCCGTCCCCCTGTTCCAGTTCAGAACGCCCACGTGGCTCCGGAGAAATGCCGCGTCGTAAGCCGCACGGCTGCGCGTGAAGATCGAGAGGGCCAGCCCGTAGGAGGTGGCGTCCTGCGCCAGGAGCGCTTCTTCCAAACCATCGACCACGAGAACAGAAGCGTCAGGCCCGAAGATTTCATCCTGGTGGTAACGGCTCGAAGCATCCACCGCCTCTATCCGGTGGAGGGCGGGGGTGACGTAGCAGCCGCGCCGCGGCGTGTCGGGCCGCACGGCTTCGAGCAGGGTTTCGGCCCCCTCCAGCCTGGCAGTGTCCATGAAGGAGAAGAAACGCTCGCGCGCACCCGCGGTTGCCAGAGGGCCCATGAACGTATCGGGGTCGCCGCCGTAACCGATCTTCGCTCCCTTTGCGAGGCAGATAAATCCATCGACAAAGCGATCGGCGATCGCTCTGTCGAGGATCAAACGGCTTGTCGAAGTACACCTCTGACCCGTGGTCAGGAAGGCTGCGAGGAAACACTCGGCGATCGCCCTGTCGATATCCGCGTCTGCGAGCACGATTGCTGCGTTCTTTCCCCCCATCTCCAGAGCCAGGATCTTTTCAGGCTGCTCCCGGGTGGACGCTTTGATTCTCTCTCCGGTCTTCCAGCTTCCCGTGAAAAGAACGCCATCCCCGTCCGGGTGACGTGCAAGCCTGGCGCCGCTCTCGCTCTCCCCTTGAACGAGATTGAAGACACCGGCGGGAAGGCCCGCTGTGTCCCAGCACTCCGCCATGATCTGCGAGACGCCGGGTGTGAGGGCTGAGGGTTTCAGGACGACGCAGTTGCCGGTTGCGAGCGCGGGGACGATGTGCCCGTTCGGAAGGTGAAGAGGAAAGTTGTAGGGCCCGATCACGGCCAGGACACCCCGTGCCCGGTAACGGCACCGTCCTCCGGGCACCTCGAAAGGCGCGACGAAGCGCAGGGACTCGTCGATGGTCACACCGACCTTTGCGACGGCACTCTGCACCTCGAGGCGCGCCTCCCGGAGCGTTTTTCCCATCTCTCCCATGATCGCCCGGGCGGCCTCTTCAGCTCGCGCTGAGAGCGCTTCTGCGAACCGGCGAAGGAGCGCTTGGCGCGCTTCGCCGGGGCGATCGGCCCAGGCGGGCCATGCACGCCGGGCGGCCTCCACCGCATCGTCCACGGCGGACAGACGGAACCGGTGACGCAACGGGGGCGCGTCGAGGTCCCCCGGATCCTGGGAGAGGATTTCTCCGTCGGAAGGATCGGCGGCCACAAAACGACCAGCCACGTAATCACCCCGGCCGGGGATTGCCATGGGAGGACCTCGCTTCGTCAGGGAATGGGGGTCACCGTGATCATCGCTCCTTCGGGTGCGTCGAGCGCGCGACAGGCCTGAGGCCCGACTGTCACAAATGCATCGTCAAGGAGCACGGGCGCACAGAAGGCGCGAAAACCAGCGTTGTTTTCGAAGGAGAGGAGGGCGGGACGTGCGGTTTCCGTATCCGGAACAACGGGGCGAAGGGGCCGTATAACGGTCTCCCGAATCAACGTTACGTCCCTCATCGGCGCGCCGAAGTAGGGGCCGCCATCGAATGGGTCAACCTGATGTAACGGGCGGAGGCCGATCTTCTCGAGCAGGCGCCGCGCACCCTGGGCGCCCGAGGCAACCTCGCCCAGCAGCCGCTGGATCTTGTCCGGGAACATTGTCAGGTAGAGGGGTGACAGCGGAAAAAGCGAGAGGATGAACCTCTTGTCCGTGATGCTCAGGCGATCCGCTTCACGGTAATCCAGCCCCGTGAACTTCCGACCGTAAACCTCCCAGAAGAGGTTCTTTCCTTGCTCGTCAAGAGGAGAGAGCAGCTCGGCGAGCACCTCTTTCTGAAACCGCTCGGGGTGGCGAGCGATGAAATTGAAGCGAACGTAGCTGAGCTGCATCCCGAGACGTTCCGGCGCCCCCTGGTAGTCGGGATGCAGGATG
>CBDUXZ010000240.1:0-3992 GCA_965371325.1 uncultured bacterium
TGTTCGAAAGGGGGCTGCCGGTGAGGTGTTTTGCCTCCTCGTAGATCAGATCGAGGTTACGCCTCTCCCAGAAGATTTCGAGGAAAGTCGTAGACTCGGCCATTGCCCGCCGGAGGACGCGTCCCTTGTAGAAGATGATCCCCCAGGAGACAAACGAGAACCCGAAGAGGATGGCAAGGACGAGTTTGACGACAGGGCCGGCCTGCCAAATGAGATCGAGAACCCCGCCCTGGAAGCTCGATCCCGCGGCCGAGGCCCCCAGAAGGAAGGCGCCAGGCATGTGATGAATTCCTAAGTCCGTGGCAGTCGGGGGGGATTCAGGAAAGCTAGAGAAGCGGGGGTGAAAAGTCAACGTCATAATCTTTACAACCTCCCGCTGCCGCCCTATCCTCCGGGGCTCCAGGATCCGCAGGCGCGAATCGCTCTCTTCGCGCCGCCAAACGAATCGAGGCCGCACAACTCCAGGAAGGATGTTTCTCATCGATGAAAGTGACCGTCAAAGTGGGCGACGTTGCCAAGACCACAGCCGACCTGATCGTTCTCGACTTATTCGAAGGAACGAAGCGTCCCGGGGGTGCCACCGGTGCAATCGACAAGGCGTCCCGGGGCCTGCTCTCCGCCTATCTCAAGGATGGTGATTTCCGGGGGAGGCTCAACGAGAAGCTCCTCTTCAGGCCAACCCGCGGGATAAAGGCGAAGCGGGTGCTCGTTGTCGGGCTCGGGAAGAAAGAGGAGTTCTGCCTCGATCGCGCCCGGCAGGCAGCGGGCACGGCTGCCCAGGTGGCGCGATCCCTCGGAGTCACCCGTATGGCCAGCATCGTTCACGGCGCCGGCGCGGGAGGCATCTCCCCCGGAGAGGCGGCCGAGGCGACCGTCGAGGGGATCTGCCTGGGGGGCTACCGCTTCTCCCACTACAAATCGGGAAAGAACAATCACGGCAAGCCGATCGCCCAGCTCACGATCATCGAGCGTGATTCCGCCAAAGTGGGCGAGATCCGGAAAGGGGCCCGGCGGGGGAGCGATCTCTCCGAGTGCGTCATCTTCTCGCGAGATCTGGCGAACCTTTCCGGCTCCGACCATCCGCCGAAGTATCTTGCGGACCAGGCCAGGAAGATGGCCCGGGAGGTTGGCCTGAAGTGCACGGTCTGGGGTCCCCGGGAGCTGGCGCGAGCGAAGATGGGGGCGATCCTGGGCGTGGCGCGTGGAAGCCGCAACGAGCCAAGACTGATTGTTCTGGAGTATAAGGCGCCGGTGAAAAAAGCCCAGACCGTTTGCGTCGTGGGGAAAGGGGTCACCTTCGACTCGGGCGGAATCTCGCTGAAGCCCCCCGGCAAGATGGATGAGATGAAGTTCGACATGAGCGGCGGCGCAGCCACCCTCGGTCTGGCGCGTGCGGTGGCCCTGCTGAAGCCCGACGTCAACGTTGTCGCCATCGTCCCAGCGGCCGAGAACCTCCCGGGCGGGAACGCCTACAAGCCGGGCGACATACTCACCTCCGCTTCCGGGCTCACCATCGAGGTTCTCAACACGGATGCCGAGGGGCGGGTCATTCTTGCCGACGGTCTTCATCACGCCACCACGTTCAAGCCCGACGCCATCATCGACATGGCGACCCTCACGGGCGCCTGCGTGGTCGCGCTCGGCTCCCACGCAACCGGCCTCATGACGAACAGCGCCGAGCTGGCGGGCCGGGTAAAAGCGAGCGGCAATGCTACCTATGAGCGTGTCTGGGAGCTCCCGATGTTCACGGAGTACTTCAGCGCCATCAAGAGCGAGATCGCGGATCTGAAAAACGTCGGGAACGGGGGAGAGGCGGGCACGATCGCGGGAGCGACTTTTCTTCAGAAGTTCGTGGGCGATATTCCCTGGGTCCACCTTGACATCGCTGGTACCGCCTGGACGATGAAGACGACCCCTTACGCCCCCCGGGGCGCCACGGGCGTCGGGGTGCGACTGCTCACACACCTCCTCATGAACTGGACGCCCCTTTCTTCCCGCCGATAAGGGGGTCAGCGCCCACTACTTTCGCAGCTCCCGAATAACGTGGCCGATCTCGGGGAGGATGAGCTGTTCCATGGCGAGCTTCACGGCGTCTGCCGAGCCCGGGAGCACGAAGAGCGCCTTTTCGCCGACGACGCCGGCGAGGGCGCGAGAGAGCATCGCGGCCGATCCCACCTCGCGAAAGCTGAGCATCCGGAAGAGCTCGCCGAAACCGGGCAGTTCACGCTCGAGCAGTTCCCGCACCGCGTCCACGGTTTGATCCCGCTTTGAAATTCCTGTTCCACCCGTAATGATGATCGCGTCGGTCTCGCTGTCATCGAGGCGGGCCTGGATCGATTCGCGAACACGATCGGGCTCGTCGGGCACAATTCCCGCGCCCGCTACCCGGTGCCCGGCACCTGCCAGAAGATCCCCGATGAGCCCACCCGAGCGATCCGTTGCCGCCGTGCGGGAGTCGCTGACCGTAAGCACGAAACAGTTCACAACCCGCGGCGCGGTCTGCCTGTGATGGGCGTGCGCCCTCGGCTCCGTATCAGGCATGGGGCTCCACCCAGTAGGCGCCGTCAACCGCGAACTCCTTTTTCCAGATGGGCACCACTTCCTTCAGGCGATCGATTGCGTCGCGGCAGGCCTCGAAGGCCTCGCCGCGGTGGGGCGCGGCGACGGCGATCGCGACGGCCACCGCTCCGACCTCGAGCACGCCCGTGCGGTGGGCTATCGCCACGCGTGTTCCGGGCCATCGGTGCGCGATCTCTTCCGCGATCTCCTGCATCTTCCTCTCCGCCATTCCGGGGTAGGCCTCGTACTGGAGCTTACGGATCTTCTTCCCGCGGGATTCATCACGAACGGTCCCGACGAAAGTCACGACACCGCCGCAACCGGGCGCTCTCACCTTCTCCTCGACCATGGCGCCGTCGATGGGTGTTTCCGAAAGCCAGAAGTTTTCCGCCCGATCCGAGCCACCTGACATCGGCGGCAGAAAGCCCACCTCATTCCCGTCCTTGAGCGCGTCATCCTCCCCGGCGGGCTCCCAGTTCACCGAAACGAGAGGCGAAGCAAAGAGGGCCTCGGGCTGACCAAAGTGCTCGGAAAGAACGCCCCGCAGCGCCCCAACGGTGGTGGCATCGGGGCACTCGACATCGGCCTCGGCGACGCCGAGCCGCTCCCGGAGGGAGGCGAAGAACCTGAGCTTGAGCTTCATGGGAACAAATATGGCGCAGTTGCGGCGCGGTGGCCATCCCCTTTCAAACGTCCCGGTGCGCATCCCGAGGCCCGTCTGGTTGACACCCCCCGGAGCGCAACCTACATTCCGGGGCCGAAATGCCCTTTTCGCGCGCACTTTCTCAGACCGCGCGGAGCCCCAGGGGTCGCACATCACGGAGGTCCTCCCCTTGCCGCAGCCACCCTCGCCGCAGCCAGTCGGTCCGAAACCGAAGATCCTCGAAGGCGTGAAGAGCATCGTGGCGATCGCCAGCGGGAAGGGGGGCGTCGGCAAATCCACCGTCGCCACCAACCTTGCACTCGCGCTCGCCGGCGACGGCTCTTCGGTGGGACTCATGGACGCCGATATTTACGGGCCCAGCATCCCGCTCATGCTCGGGATCAACAAGGCGCCTTCCGTAACTCCCGAACGTAAGCTCATTCCGCTCGAGCGGTACGGCCTGAAGCTCGTCTCGATGGGTTTCCTCACGAATGATGAATCGCCGATCATCTGGCGGGGCCCGATGGTCCACGGAATCGTTCAGCAGTTTCTGAGCGACGTGCTCTGGGGCGAGCTCGATTACCTCATCATTGATCTTCCGCCCGGCACCGGCGACGCGCAGCTCACGCTCACGCAAGTGGCGCCCCTCTCCGGCGCCGTGATTGTGACGACCCCCCAGGACGTCGCGCTCCTCGATGCGCGCAAGGGGCTCCGGATGTTCGAGCAGGTCAACGTGAGGGTTCTGGGAATCGTCGAGAACATGAGCACCTTCGTCTGCCCCCATTGCGGG
>CBDUXZ010000241.1:0-3988 GCA_965371325.1 uncultured bacterium
CGACGCAGATGCCCTGGCTCAGCACTTTCCTTTCGCGGACGGGGCAGGTTTATGGGTGTCCGGAAAATGCCGTGAAGCTGTTGCAGCGAGAGGAGCTCGTGCTTGTCTTCCCCGAAGGCGCGCGCGGGGCGCTCAAACCCTATAGCGAACGGATGCGCGTGGGGCGATTCGGCCGCGGCTTCGCCCGAATAGCAATTCTGACGAAAACCCCGATCATTCCCGTCGCCGTACAGGGCTTCGAGGAGCTCCACCCGGTGCTCTTCTCCCTGAAGGGCCTCGCCCGCCGGGTTGGCCTGCCTGAAATTCCCGTCACACCGACCTTCCCCTGGCTGGGATTGCTGGGCCTGGTGCCTCCGCCGCTCAAGTGCTTTATCAAGTTTGGCAAGCCGCTCCAGACCGACGCGTTTTCCGACGAGGCGGCCGATGATGAAACGACCGTTTCGCGCCTTGCCGAGAAAGTCCGTCTGATTGTTCAGGATCTCTACGAGCACCTGCGGGTCGATCGGAGGGCGAATCTTTAAAAGAAGGAAAGGCCGGAAAGAACCGGCGCGTGGCCTAGTAGCGAGCGGACCGCTTCAGGGGCGGACGAAGCGTGAGAGAACGGGGAAGTGATCGCTGGGATAGCGCTTGTCGCGGTCGCTTGCGAGAAGGTCCGTTGCGAGCGGGGTGAGGGGGGCACTGAAGAGTATCCAGTCGATCCGACCCACCTCGGCCAGCGCCTTTCCCGTGAAGTCGTGGAACGTACCATCGGTGTAGGGCGCCGATGGGCCGCCGTTCGTCTCCTCCCAGGCATCGAGAAGAGGCGGCGGACCATTGATTAGGTGTTGGTGAACTCCCAGCGACGCATCCGCGTTGAAGTCCCCGACGATCACGACGGGCACAGCCTCCAGCTCCCTACCGCGCGTATCGGAGAGAAACTTCAGGATCAGCGCTGCGCTTTCGAAGCGCGCCACCTCGGAGTCGTGATCGAAATGCGTCGATATGAAAAGGAGGGGTTTCCCGTCAGCCCGATCGACCAGCCTCGCCCAGGTCGCGCAGCGCGGGAACGCGGCTGCCCAGTCAAGGGTGGGGCGGGCGGGATCAAGTCCGAGCCAGAAAGTTCCGCACGCCTCGAGGTCGAACCGGGAAGGCCGGTACAGGATGGTGTTCAGGGGGTCGTCAGTGTGGGGGACAATCGGCCGCGCGTGCTCTTCCAGCGGAATGCGTGCGAGCGAGGGTAGCCGCGCGTCGAGCGCCGATCGCTGGTCGAACATCGCCTCCTGGAGCCCCACGAGGTCGGCGTCCGCTTCCCTGATCGTGCGGGCGACCGCCCCCTCACGTTCGGTCCAGGTGGCGCCCTCGCGCTGATCCCAGTTGCCGAGTATGTTGAAGGTGAGAACCTTGAAGGACTTCATTCGCTCCTTTGTTTCCGGACTTATGCGTCGGGCCGGCGCCTGAAGTTAACTCATCTTGCGACTTGGCGGCAAAGCCTAAGTGGAGCTTGTCACACCTCTGCGGTAGAGGCTGATATATTGGGGTAGTCTGCATTTGCCTTTCTCGCTTCGGGCGCCCCGGAGCCGATGACCGCCGCCCCATTCATGCTAGTCCGTCCTTCGGGATGTCCCGGAGGCGCCATGGGTAGCCGAAGATGAATCGAACCCAGCGACTTCTCGAGCTCGTCTATTTTCTCATGGCCGCTGCCCGTCCCGTCACGCTGGCGGAGGTCCGGGAGATGTTTCCGGACTACGCGGCCGAGAACGAAGAGTCGAGTCGCCGGAAGTTCGAGCGTGACAAGGAGACCCTCCGGCAGCTCGGAATCGCAATCGAAGTCGTTCGGGAAGAGGAGTCGGAGATCCCGGCGTACCGAATCGACACCGAGGAGACCTTTCTCCCGCCCGTGGAGTTCGAGGAGGACGAGGTGCTCGCCCTGGCTCTCCAGGCGCGCGTCAGCCGCCATATCGAACACTTCCCCCTGCTTCGGCAGACGGAGGAGGCGCTCCGGAAGATTCTCTACGATCGGCAGGAGGGGCTCGATGAGGAGGGGGGTACGGGCCTTTTCGTCCGCCTCCCCGACGAAGCGGCAAATCCCGAGCAGGATAAGTTGCTGGCCCGGATCTACGACGCCATCGAAAGCCGGAAGACCCTCAATACCCGCTATCATACCCTCTGGAGCGACCGGGAAGCCGATCGGGCAATCAACCCCTTCGGACTCATCTACAAGTCGGGCCACTGGTCGCTCATCGGCTGGTGTCATCTGCGAAAGGCCGAGCGCACATTTCTGGTCGAGCGATTCGGAGAGGTGCGTGTCAACGACCGGAATCCCTCCACGCCCGATTTCGAAATCCCCGCCTCCTTTGACCTTCGTAAGATACGTACTCTCCCCCCGTGGCTGTGGGAGGGGGAAGGGTCGGAGGATGTGGAGATCGAGTTTTCGGAGAAGGTGGCGTGGCAGGTGGAGAAGATCTGCTGCGACTCTGGACGCTTCGAAACTCTCGGGGATGGCCGGGCCCTTCTGACCGTCGTGGTGTCCAGCCCCGATGCGCTGATCGACTGGGTGCTCTCCTACGGGCCCGAGGCCTTCATTGTGCGACCGGCATCCCTTGCGAAGAGGCTCGTTTCGAAGGTCGAAAAGATGCGCGCCCGCCACGAAACGGAGGGAGTGTCCTGAACTCTCTGTCGAAAAAGTCCGGAAGAAAAGAGCGCTCGGGAATCCACGAAGAGCTGGACCGGATGCTGACCCTCATTCCCTACCTCTATGAGAACGGCCGCGTCTCCATGGATGAGGTTGCCCATCGCTACGGCCTCTCCCGTGAACAGGTCGTGGCGGCGATAGATCGGCTCGCCACACTCGGCGACGACGTGCTCGAGCCGCACCAGCTCATCGACGCATACATCGAGGACGGCTACGTCGGAATCGACATTGAGCCGGCTGTAAAACGCCCGGTGCGCCTCACGGCGCGGCAGGCGTTCGCGCTGCTGGTCGGGGCGGGGTTCCTGCGGGCCGAGGGGCACACGATCAGCCCCGCTCTGGCGCGGGCCGTCGACAAGGTGCGCGAGGCGACGAGCAGATCCCAGCGGGATCGGCTGGAAGAGCTCGAGCGGGGGATCGGGTTTGAGCACGAGGGGATCACGGACCTCTTTCGGACCCTCGACCGCGCACGGGACGAGCGGGAGTGCCTGGAGATCGACTACCTCGCCGACACCGGCGCGGAGATCACGACGCGGCGTATCGATCCTTATCTCCTCTGGAACTACGGAGGCGCGTGGTACTGCGCCGCGTGGTGCCACCTTCGCGCCGATACGCGCACCTTCAGGATTTCCCGCATCCGCGAGGCGCGCCCGACGGGGGAGCACTTCGAGATCGACGAGCGCTTCGATGGCGCCCGCTACCGGGAAGGTCCGGTCTATGTGCCGGGGGGGGGTGATCTGGCCGTCCGGATCCGTTTCTCGCCGGAGTGTGCGCGCTTTGTCGAGCAGCGATGCGCCGACGCGGCGATCGAACGTGAGAAGGACGGATCCATCGTTATGACCCGATGGGCGAGTTCCGAGGCATGGCTCGTCAAGTGGCTTCTGCCCTACGGCCCGGCGGCGGAGATTCTCGAACCCCCCTCGGTCCGGGCAGCCATGGGGGCGGCCTGCCGCCGTGTGCTGGCGCGGTACGGGAAGAGCCCGGAAGGTTCGCATGCCGGCTAGCCCGGGGCGCGCAGTTCGCGATCGGGGAGCGGTTACAGGGGCTTACGGGAACGATGCGATTATCCTATCTTGACCTCCTCAAAAATCTGGTCTCGCGGGGCTCATCCCAGGGCGGGGGCCGGAACCGAGCGCGCCGGAGGAAACAAGTCGTGCCGTCCAAGCCGAAGAAGAGCCAGAAGGGGAGCAGCGCCAAGCGATCAAAGCGGAAGACGAACAGCCATGGGCGGGTTCGTAAGCAGCGGCCCGGCGCGGCGCCGGCCGCGGGGGAAGGCAGCGCCGCATATTTTTTCCGGGTATGGGGCTCCGGGAAAACGGC